>JBIKKL010000499.1:0-4009 GCA_044360365.1 Burkholderiales bacterium
TGACTTCGAAGTTCTGACCTTCGTAGCGCGCGTCGATGAAGCAGCGGAATGCGCGATCCGCTGCAGCGACGCGTTCGCGCTCCAGCCAGGCGCCGGCCTCGGTGCGCATCTCGTCGAAGCAGCGCGTCACCAAAGGCCAACGGCTTTCATTCGCCAGCGCGATCACACTGCGCACGAAGTCGAAACTGATTTGGGTGAGCAGCATGCCCCGAGCGCACATCGTTCCGGGCTCCTGGGGGACGATCACGATCGGGATGCCGCATTCGGCGGCAACATCGATCGCGTGCAGCGGCCCCGCACCGCCGTAGGCAAACAACGCGAAGTTGCGCAGATCGTAGCCCCGCTCGGTAGAGACGGCGCGAATCGCCCGCCCCATGTTGGCATTGGCGATCCGGATGATGCCTTCGGCGGCCGCCTCGAGGGACAACCCGAGCGGCTGGGCGACGTGTTCCTGGAGCGTGGCAGACGCGAGCGCTTCGTCGACCGGCAGCCGTCCATCCAGCAACGCCACCGGATTGAGCCGGTGAAGCGCGATCTGTGCGTCGGTGATCGTTGCACGGGTGCCGCCGCGGCCATAGGCAGCCGGCCCGGGATCTGCCCCGGCACTGCGCGGCCCCACCTTCAGCGCACCGGCATCGTCGATCGCCGCGATGCTGCCGCCTCCGGCACCGATGACGTGGATGTCGACCATCGGCGTCTTGACCGGATAATCCGCCACGGTTCGCAATGAGCTGAACAGCGGCTGGCCGTCGACCACCAGCGAAACATCGGTGCTCGTCCCGCCGACATCGAAGGTCACGAGATTCGGATAGCCGGCAGCGCGCCCGACCTCGGCCGCCCCCACGACCCCGGCCGCAGGACCGGACAAGCACGTGCGTACAGGAAACGAACGCACCGCCCGCACCGACATGAGCCCGCCGTTCGAATGGATGGTGAAGGGTTCGACGTCGATGCCCAATGCCTCGACTCGATCGAGAAAGCGATCGAGGTAAGCCTGCATCCGCGGCCCAACCACCGCATTCAGTACTGTCGTCGACAACCGTTCGAACTCGCGAAACTCGGGGAGCACTTCGCTCGATACGCTCACGTAGGCATCGGGATGGAGCCGTTCGATCGCGGCGCGTGCGCGTTGCTCGTGCGCCGGATTGCGGTACGAGTGCAGGAAGCACACCGCGATCGATTGCACGCCGGCCGACTTGAGTCTCAGCACGGCGGCGTCGAGTTCGGCATCGTCGATTTCGCGAAGTACGACGCCGCGCGCGTCGAGCCGTTCGGTCACTTCGAGCCGGTGTTCGCGCGCGGCCAGGGGCGGCGGTTTGCCGTGTGCATAATCGTAGAGATGGGGACGCACCTGGCGACCGATTTCAAGCACGTCGCGGAAGCCGCGGGTCGTCAGGAGCCCGGTCAATGCACCCTTGCGCTCGATGACGAGATTCGTCGCGACCGTGGTCCCGTGACCGACGTGGACGATCTGTTCGGGACGCAGTGCATGGTCGCGCAGAAGATCGGCGATCCCAGCGGCGATGGCCTGCGACGGATCGGCCGGGGTCGAGGGCACCTTGTGGAAGTGCACCTCCCCATCCTGACCGTTCAACAGGGTGAAGTCGGTAAACGTGCCGCCGACGTCGATTCCGATGCGATACAAGTCTGCCGAACCTTCCGGGTCAGTCGAGTTTGATGCCGGCTTCGCGGATCACCTTGCCCCAGGTAGCGTGATCCTTGTCGACCTTGGCGGCGAACTGCGGCGAGTTGCTGCCGACGGGCGTCAATCCCTGGAGTGTGAACGTCTCCCGCAACGAGGGCTGATGAACGATCTTGCCGACTTCACCGCTCAATCTGCCGACGATTGCGCCCGGCGTTCCTGCCGGCGCAAAGAGGCCGAACCAGACCAGGGCTTCGAAGCCGGGCAAGCCGTTCTCGGCGATCGTCGGCACCTCCGGTGCCACGTCGACGCGCTGCAGACTGCTCACCCCCAGCACGCGCAGTCTACCAGCCTTCATGTGCGGGAGGGTCGTCAGCACGACGTCGAACATCATCGACAGATGGCCACCCAGAACGTCGACCAGTGCCGGCCCCGACCCCTTGTAGGGCACATGCGTGATGTCCACCTTCGCCATCGACTTGAAGAGTTCCATCGCCATGTGCGAGGCGCTGCCCTGCCCCGCCGATCCGAAATTGAGCTGCCCCGGGCGCTTCTGCGCCAGGATGATCAGTTCCTTCACATTGCGCACAGGGATCGAAGGATGGACATCGAGGAACTGCGGGTTGTACGCGACCTCGGCAACCGGCACGAAATCCTTCAGTGCGTTGTAAGGCATCTTGCTGTAAAGATGCGGCGCCACGGCGTGCGTGGTATTCGTGCCCATGAGTAGCGTATAGCCGTCAGGTGCGGCCTTCGAGACGTACTCGGCCCCGATAAGCGCGCCTGCGCCGGGACGATTCTCGACGATCACCGGCGAGCGCAGGGCTTCGTTCAATCGCTGCGCCACGTTGCGTGCGAGGATGTCCGTCGAACCGCCGGCGGCGAACGGCACGACGATGCGCACCGGCTTCGACGGGTAGGCGTCGGCAGCGATGCCGTGCGAGGCGCTGCAAAGTCCGAACAGGCCAAAGACTGCGAGCATTCCGATGCGCTTCATGCGCGACCTCCCGTCGACGAATCTCCCATGATTCTCGCATGAATGTACGCGCCCCCTCCTGCGCACCGCGATCGGGCAGACGCGCACCCGACCGATGCTGGTACGATCGTCACCGCGCGGCCGACATCCACGGCGACGCTTTGTCTCGACAACGACCGGATCACAGGAGGACCACCATGGGTATCGAACGAATTCCCGGACGCAGCAACGCCACCTACAGCAAGGCCGTCGCGGTGAGCGGGCCAGGCAAGACGATCTACGCATCCGGCTTCCTCAGCGCAGGCGCCACGCTTGCCGAGCAAACCAACGGCTGCTTCGATCAGATCGAAGCAGCCCTGCGCGAGGCGGGCGGCGGACTCGAACACGTGGTGCGCATCACGGCATGGCTGACCCGCCTGGACGAGTATGCGGAATACAACCGCGTGCGGGGCGAACGCTTCGGCAAGCACCTGCCTGCGAGTGCGGCCGTCCAAGTCGCAGGATTGCTGCAAGGCGCGCTCATCGAGATCGATGCGGTCGCGTTTGTGCCCGACTAGTCAATCGTACGGCGCGCATGCCGGGGCGTCGGTCGATCAGTTGATGGGAATGCCCGCAGCCTTGACGACCTTCGCCCACTTCGCGATCTCGGCAGCAAGGTGCGTGCGCAATGCCTCGGGCGTGGACGTCCCGGCGTTTACCCCGGTACGGGCGAGCTTCTGCCGCGTATCAGGCACGGCCAATGCCTTGATCACCGCCTGATTCAGGCGATTGATGATTGCGGGCGAAGTCCCGGCCGGCGCAAACAGACCAAACCAGATATCGAACTCGTAACCCGGCACGCCGGATTCGGCGACAGTCGGCACGTCGGGAATCGACGGTTCGCGCTTCGCTCCGGTCACGGCAAGCAAGCGCAGCTTGCCGGCAGCAATGTGCGGCACCGCGGTCGGGTAGGCAGGGATCGAAAAATCGATCTCCCCGCCCATGATCGCGATCATGGACGGACCGCCGCCCTTGAACGGCACGTGGGTGAACTTGATGTTCGATTGATACTCGAGCAGACCCAGCGCAAGATGCGCAGCACTGCCCACACCAGCCGAACTGGCAGTGATCTTGCCAGGCTGCGCTTTGGCGAGTACGACCATGTCCCGCATGTTCTTCACGGGCAGGCTGTTTCGTACGACGACGCCGTTGGGCGTCTCGCCCAGGCGCGAAATCGGCGCGAGATCCTTCAGCGCGCTATAGGGCTTTTTCGGGTACAGGGTTTCGTTCACGGCAAGGCCGACGTGCGGCACGAGCAGCGTGTAGCCGTCGGGATTCGCCTGGGCACAAAGGGCCGCACCGATGGTCCCGCCGCCGCCCCCTCGATTGTCGACGACGAACGTCGTGCCGAG
>JBIKKL010000765.1:0-2565 GCA_044360365.1 Burkholderiales bacterium
AGCACCTCGCTCAAGCCTGCAGCGACGACGCGCCCCATGAGATCGCTGGTGCCGCCGGGAGAAAACGGCACGATGAGCCGTACGGGTCGATCACTGCTGCCTTGCGCGAACACCGCGTTGCCACAGGCCATCGACGCCGCCACGGCGATGGTGCTCAGGACGATGGCCGGCTTCTTCATGCAGAACTCCTCCTGGATCATTGAGCTGCACACCTGTGCCGTTGAACAGGGTCGACGCGGCAGATGGGCGAAGCTTCGTAGCGAGAAGTCTCGCCACGAGTGATCCCGAAGGATATTGACTGCCTGGGCCTGCACGCAAGCTCGATGGGAGAAGAATCGATCGGCTCGGCGGCGCACTGCCGGATCTACGTACAGCAATGCCGCCATCGACTCGAATATCGAGCGTTCGGTGCAACTACTCGCGTAGTTCCGCCATCGCAATGCCGGCCTCGCCGGCGATCGAGTACAACAACCAGGTCCGACCGTCCTCGCAGTGGATCGCCGGATCGCGCAATTGATAAGCCGGCCCTTCGACCAGCCCGCGCGCCGATGGCACTCGCGGGGCATGGGCGCCCTCGTAGTCTTCCTCCGGCGCGAGCACGTCCTCGATGTCCTCGAGATGCCATTCGAACCAGTCGCGAGCGAGATCGACGCGACCGCGCCGAATGCGCTCCGGGCACTCGCCGACCAGGGTGAAGTACACCGTCAACACGTTGCCATCGAGTACAAGCGCGGTATGGCGCAGACTGGGCATCGCCCACGTCGGCCCGCGCTCGAATCCGCGCAAGCCATCGCGAGACCGGTAGAAGATGCCCGGCATCGCCATGGCGTAATGCCAGCCCCTCCACTCGAAGACGCGAAAGTACGGGGCTCCGAGATTCTCTGCGCCGCACTGAAATTCAAGTCCATCGGACGATAGGGCCACCCGCGAATACTGCGGTCCGCGACCGGGCGCGCTGGGCTGATCCGCACCATGGAAATACATTCGAATTCGACGCTGCGCATGATCGACATGCACGTCGGGCGAGGCCACGTGTCCGATGAAACGAGCGTCCGCCAGCGAGAGTACGCCCGGCCGATGGATCTTCCAGGGGCCATCGAGATCGTCTGCGTATGCCAGGCGGATGTAGCGGCCGTCGTGATGAGCGAAGTACAGATAGTAGCGACCGAGCGGCGCAGTCACCCAGTCTGGCATGCGGATGAGCGAAGGGCCGTTGACGTTGTCGCCCATGCGATCGTCCATGTGCGGGCGGATGATGGGGTTGGCGCTGGAACGGATGACATGCATGACTGAACCCCGATGGACAAACTTCATGAGACGCGATGCGCATGCACAACGCACACGACCGAAGCGGCAAAGCGTACACGAGGCGGTGCGTGCTCACAAAAGAGACGACGCAGGCGAGCGATCGTCCTTTCACCGCAGGCACCGCCTCACACTCGGAATCTTCCGCTCACTGCGGTGTCAGGCCAGCCTCCTTCACGACCTTCGCCCACTTCTCGATCTCGAACACGATGAACCGCGAAAACTCTTCGGGCGTTGTGGGGATCACGTCCGAGCCTGCACTCTTCAGCCGTTCCCGCATCTCGGCTGCGGAGAGCGCCGCCGAAACGTCCTTGTGCAACCGGTTGACGACGGCCGCGGGGGTACCCGCCGGCACGAGCAATCCCTGCCAGGAAGTCGCTTCGTAGCCTGACAAACCGGCTTCGGCCAGGGTGGGCACGTCGGGCATGGACTCAACGCGGCGCGCGCCGCTCGCGGCAAGCACCCGAATGCGTCCCGATGTCATGTGAGGCAGCGTACTCGGCGGCTGATTGAAGTTCATACCGATCTGCCCCGCAAGGAGATCGGTCATCGCAGGCGCCGCGCCCTTGTACGGCACGTGCACGAGTTCGATGCCGGCCATCGAGCGGAACATCTCCGTGGCCAAGTGTGAGCCGCCGCCGCTGCCTGCCGTCCCGAAGGTGATCTGGCCGGGCCGCGACTTCGCGAGCGACACGAACTCCTTGACGCTGCGCGCCGGTATCGACGCATGCACGACCAGCAGGTAGGGCGTCATCGCCGTGAGGGTCACCGGAGCAAAATCCCTGACCGGATCGTAGGGCAGCTTTCGGTAGGTACTTACGTTCGTGGCGAGGGTGCTGATGGTGCCGCTGAAGAGCGTATAGCCGTCTGCGGGTGCGCGCGCAGCGAGTTGTGCAGCGATGAGCCCGCCGCCGCCGGCACGGTTCTCGACAACCACCGGCTGACCCAGGCTTTCCGACAAGTGGCGCGCAAGAATGCGCGTCATGATGTCGGTGATGCCTCCGGGCGCGAAGCCCACGATCCAGCGGATGGGTTTTGCGGGATATGCCGGGGTCTGCGACCACGCGGCTGTCGCCAACACACTCAACATGGCGGCACCCGCGCCCAGGCGCCAACGTGATGCGCCGCCAAATCGCGAGCGTCCGCCGCGATGCATGGACTGCATGTCGATCTCCTCCGTGCATGAGCCGAACCGGAACCTATCATGATCGATGCAGATGGTGCCAGCGCGAGAGGTCGTCGACCACTCGTCTCAAAGCG
>JBIKKL010000265.1:0-6575 GCA_044360365.1 Burkholderiales bacterium
TTGCTTTGCCGCTCGTACTGCCGCTGTGCCTCGGTCATCGCGGCTTCGGCCTGCACGACGGCTTGTTCGGCGTGCGCGATCTCCTGCGGGCGGCTGCCCGCAGTCAGCTTCTGGAGTTCGGCTTGAGCCTGCGCCTTGTTCGCCTCCGCGACCGCAACGGCATCGGAGAACGGCTGCGGATCGAGTTCGGCGAGCACGTCGCCCGACCGCACCGAGGTGCCTTCGTCGTAGTTCAGGCGGGCGATACGTCCGGATTGCCGGAACGCCATCTCGACCTCGCGTATGTCGACATTGCCGTAGAGCGTGAGATGGGCGGGTTCGGGATGCGACTGCTGCCACCACAGGTGACCCGCGATCGCAGCGCCGGCAAGGAGCAGCACGATGGGAATGACGATTCTCTTCATGAGCCATCCTTGGCGAGCAGCATTGCGGTGACGTTGGAACGAATGCGGCGGCGGATCGCCGTAAGCTCGTCGGGGCCGATGGTGCGCCAGCCCAGATGGCGCAGGATGCCGGCACGGGCGGTGCGGAAGGCGAAGACTTGTCCGACGCACGTCACGACGATGAGCCGGGCCTCGGCTTCGCTCGTCTGCGGCCGTATCAAGTGCAGGAGCGCCGTGAGTGCGCGCAGGATGCGGCCCATGAAGCGCTCGTAAACGACGTTGAAAGCCGGGGTGGGATTCTGCTGCTCGCGGACGATCAGTTGACCCCAGGCGGCCGAGGCCTCGTCGGCGACGAGACTGGCCATGCCGTCAAGAAGCTGGAGCAGGAGGCGCAGGCTCTCGTCGCGGACTCTGCGGGAGGAGCGCCCCGCCGGCGCGTTTTCCAGATGTGCGTCGATGGCACCGACGAACGGATCGATTCGTTTGCCGATTTGCGCAGCCATGGCTTCGAAGACCGCGAGGTAGAGGCCTTCCTTGCCGCCGAAGTGATAGCTGATGAGTGCCTGATTCGCACCGGCGCGCGCGGCGATCTCGCGCGTGGAGACCGAATCGAAGCCGCGGGCTGCGAACTCGACGGTGGCCGCGGCAATCAAGGCATCCCGGGTTTCGGCACTGCGAGGCGCGGGCGGTAATGTGACCATCGCGACAATTTACTTAATCGGTTGATTAAGTCAAGTGATCAAATAGGGAAGGCAATGATGCCGGTACGGTCGCGGCTTGCGGGAGGTGATGATCATCGATGGACGTGTAGTTGCCGCGGATGAACGTTTCGGGGAAGTGTGCAGCCTTGGAATCAGACCACCGAAAACGACAACGCCGGGATGTCCCGGCGTTGTCGTCATTCGAGAGGCCATGCTGCCTGAGTTCTGCCTTCGACAGCTGATGCTTCGATTTCGCATAGACCAGCGATCTTCCGTACAACGAATCCTCGGTCGAGCGATCCTTCGGGTTGCGGACGACAAGTCGATTCCGTACGGCATCCCAAACGAACGAACCGCCGATCTGCGCCGCGCTGTCTTTCGAATCGCGTTCCTCGGAACCTGCAGGAATCTCGTCAAGGACCACCCGGTACCAGATCCCGTCGAGCTTGTGCAGCTGCTCCGTCGAGGTCAGCTCCCGGCGTCGGACTCGCAGTTCGGTACGCGCAGCTTCGCGCGCGGCGACTGCGCGCATTTTCCAGGTCAGGCGCGCGTGGTTCATGCAGAGCAGACCGCTATGCGGATGGACGTACATGTCGGCGCCGGATTCCTCGATCGGCACGATTTGCGAGCGCCCGTACTGTCGGGCACATACCCGGGCGTCGGCGTATACGGTGTGTCGTTCGACGAACCCGTCGATGTGCGCGAAGATGTGCGCCTGCACGGTATTGCGGCGATCGATGTTGGCGCACATGTCGCTGTACACCCCGTCCCAGGGGCGTCCTGCCTGCGCAGCGAGCCATCGCTTCAATGGCGCGAGATTCTCGTTGAGCCATTTGCGGCTGGCATGGCCCCGACGCATGCCGAGCTTCGTGGGGCGGTCTTCCTCGTTGCGGTAGCGTCGGCTGCCGTGTGTCGTGATGCCGCCGCGGCGCGGCCGTTCGACGATGACCTTGTACATGTCGTCACGCATGACGTTCTCCTTCGATGCTCCCTGCCCGCATGACCGGTCGTCCTATCCCTTCACGCACACGACCTGCTTCAACGTGTGCACGATCTCGACGAGATCCGACTGGTTTGCCATCACTTCATCGATGTCCTTGTACGCCCCGGGGATCTCGTCCAGCACGCCACCATCCTTGCGGCACTCGACGCCTTGGGTCTGAGCTTCGAGATCGTCGCGGCTGAATCGACGCTTCGCTGCGGTCCGGCTCATGCGTCGGCCCGCGCCATGCGAGCACGAGCACAACGACTCCGGATTGCCGAGGCCTCGAACGATGTACGACCTGGCCCCCATGCTGCCCGGGATGATGCCCAACTCGCCTTCGCGCGCGCTGATGGCACCCTTTCGGGTGACGAACACGTTTTCGCCGAAGTGCCGTTCGCGCGCCACGTAGTTGTGGTGACAGTTGACGGCCTCGCCCATCACCTTCCATGCGTTGATCCGCGGCGACAGCACGCGCTCCAACACCTGCAGCACCAGACGCATCATTTCGCGCCGATTGAGCAGGGCGTAGTCCTGGGCCCAGTCGACGGCTTCGACGTAATCGTCGAACCACTCGGAACCCTCGCTGAAGTACGCGAGATCCGCGTCGGGCAGGTTCTGCCGGTGCCGACGCATGTCCTTGCGCGCAGCGTCGATGAAGTAGCGCCCCATGACGTTGCCGATGCCGCGCGAGCCGGAGTGCAGCATGACCCAGACATGCTGCGACTCGTCGAGGCACAACTCGATGAAATGGTTGCCCCCGCCGAGCGTACCCAACTGGCACACCCAGGTTTCGTTGAAGCGCTTCTGCATCTTCATCAGGGCCGGATGCTTCTTCACGATCGCGTCGAGACGCTGATCCAGTGTCCGGGCCGTTCGTGCATGCTGCGAGCCGCGCACCTTGCTCGAATCGTGTTGCGAGAAGCCGACCGGCACGGCGGCTTCTATGGCGGAACGCACCGTGCGCAGGTTGTCGGGCAGGTCGGATGCGGTCAGCGACAGCCGCACCGCATTCATCCCGCATCCGATATCCACCCCCACCGCCGCCGGAATAATGGCCGCGAGGGTGGGAATGACCGAACCGACCGTTGCGCCGATGCCTGCGTGGACGTCCGGCATCGCCGCGATGTGCCCATGCACGATCGGGAGCTGCGATACGTTGACGAGTTGCTGGATGGCTTCGTGCTCGATGTCGCGCGTCCATATCTTGACGGGAACGCGGCCCTTGTCGAGCGTGATCTGAATGCCCATGATGGATAGCCTCGAAAACAAAAAAGCCCTGGGAAGATTCGCCAGGGCTTTTCGTGAGGACAAACGGCATGCGCCGCCTCGCCTAGGCTTGAGAGTCACCTCGCAAGCCAGGGGTCTTGGAGGTCAGTGCGTCGTGGGTGCTGCTGCCGTCATCGGAATTTCTCTTGGGCCCAGGCCATGTTGTTCCCCGCGAGGCCGTGCACGGGGGAGGCGAAAACTGCGAGGGGCGGATTGTAGCGACGAAGTGCGGCATGTCAAGCGCTTCTGCGAGAATGAGCGCGGCGCCAGTCCGATCCGGAGCCCGTGCGCGCAGAGAGAGGATTAAACGTCGATGGCTTCGAACCTCGTGATCTTCGACTGCGATGGCGTCCTCGTCGACAGCGAGCCGATCAGCAATCGCGTCTTCCGCGACATGCTGGGCGAAATCGGTCTGCCGCTCACGCTCGATTACATGTATGAACATTTCGTCGGCCTCTCGATGCACGCATGCATGGATCTCGTGGGGCAACTGCGCGGCGAGCCCGTGCCCGAGGGCTTTCTTGCACACGTGCAGCAACGCACCGAATCGGCGTTGCGTGCGCATGTGCAGGCGATGCCCGGCATCCGCGACGTACTCGACGACCTGAGACTGCCGTACTGCGTGGCTTCCAGCGGCGCACACAGCAAGATTCGCACGACGCTCGGCGCAACCGGACTCCTCGATCGTTTCGAGGGACGGATCTTCAGTGCACAGGATGTCGCGAGATCGAAACCGGCACCGGATCTTTTTCTCCACGCAGCGGCCACGCTGGACCACGCGCCGGAAAGCTGTCTGGTGATCGAGGATACGCCGACCGGCGTACGAGCCGGCGTGGCCGCGGGAATGCGCGTACTGGGCTTCGATGCGATCACGCCTAAGCAGCGCCTCGTCGATGCCGGGGCGCATGCGACCTTCGGGTCGATGCGGGAGCTGCCTGCGTTGATCGAACGTTGGGTCGAGAGCGTGCGATGAAGGCCGACATCGTCTTCCTGCACACATCGCCCGTACACATCGAGACGTTCGAGCAGCTCGTTCGTCAGGAAGATCCTGCGACGACCACCCGTCATGTCGTCGTCGAACAGCTGCTCGCCGCCGCACAGACGGCGAGCACGGACGATCCGGCGCTCGTCGCGCGAATTCATCGGGCGATGATCGATGCGGTGGGCGATGGCGCATCGGTCGTCGTCTGTACGTGCTCGACGATCGGGGGCGCGGCAGAGCGCGTGCCCACCGGAGCGCGCTTCCGGGCGATGCGGGTGGATCGGCCGATGGCCGATCGCGCGGTGCGAAGCGGGCCGCGCATCCTGCTGGTCGCCGCTCTCGAAAGCACGCTGGCCCCCACGTCCCGACTCCTGCACGAATCCGCAGTTGCGTTTGGCCGAGACATCGACGTTCATCCACTGCTCGTCGACGAGGCCTGGCCGCACTTCGAACGCGGCGATCGGGAAGCGTATGTACGGACGGTCGCCGACGCGGTGAGAGCCGCCGCAGGCGCCGCCGATGTCGTGGTGCTCGCTCAGGCGTCGATGGCGAGCGCGAGCGAGCTGCTCACGGACCTCGGTTTGCCGGTGCTATCGAGTCCCCGCTTGGGCGTGCGTGCGGCGATCGACGCGACTCGTCGTCGGGGATGATCCGGCGGTGATTCGCGCGGCATGGCGAGTCGTTTCGATTCGATGCGATTCATCGTCACGATCGCGGCCTGCGAAGATCATCCCGGCGTAACGCCTCGTCCCCGGTCCAGCCAGCCCAGCACCGCATAGCCCAGAATCGTCGCGGCCACGGCACCGATGCCGTACACAACGGCGATCAGGAACCAGTCGGCCGGACCGCCTGCGTCCGTGAAACCGGACGACGACACGCGCGCCATGATGACAAGCGCGACGCCGCCGCCGACGAGACCGATGAGTTCGGCGCGGACGAGACGCCGGGAGACGATGCCGCGCTCGCGAACGAGCAAGGCGACGAAGGCGACGATGGCAATCAGCGCGATGCCGAGCATCACCCAGAGCATCGGTCCGAGCATCTCCAGGAAAACGGCCAGCAGTACCGACGGATCCAGTTCTTTCATGGCTTTCCTCCTTGCCTACGCCCGGCCGCGCAGCATGCTGATGTACGTGGGCTTGAGTCCCATCGTCTTCATGACCCAGCTGATCCACAGTTCTTCGAGCGGCGCGATCACGCCGGGGAACGACATCACAAGATTGTCCTTGTAGTCGAACTCGACCAGCATCGCGCGACCCAGCCGGGTGATCAGCGGGCAGCTCGTATAGCCGTTGTAGGCCTCTTTCGAGACCTTGCCCTGCATGTCGGCAAGCATGTGATCGAGCGCAACCGGCACCTGCCATTTCACGCTGGCCGCCGTCTTGCCCTTGGGGACGCCTGCCACATCGCCGACCCCGAACACGTTCGGGTACCGTTTGTGCCGCAGCGTCTGGCGATCGACTTCCATCCATCCATCCGCGGCAAACGGCCCTTCCTTCCAGGGCAGCGGGCTGCGACGCACGGGTTCCGGCGCACGCATCGGCGGGATGACGTTGATGAAGTCGTAGCCTTGTTCGCGCGGCCCGTTGGGTGTCTTGTAAGTGGCAATCCTTCGATCGATGTCGATCGCCTGGAGCACGTGGTCTTGATGAACCTTCACGCCGCGGTCCTCGAACAGCATGCGCACCTTCTCGGAGACGATCGGCACGCTGAAGAGGACCTTGCCGTGCGCCATGTAGTGGATCTCGGCCTTGCCGCGGTTGCCTCGGCGGCGCAGGTGGTCGTCGGTGATGAAGGTGTACTTGAGCGGCGCGCCCGCGCACTTCATTTCCGTAGCAGGTCGGCCGAAGAGACCGATGCCGCCTTTGTCTGCGAAGGTCGACATCGCCGTGTAGGTGGCTGCCGCTGCGGCGGGATTCATGTACAGACTGCCCAAGCCGTTCTGGCCGATGCGGGCCGTATCCATCCCTTCGATGCCGCCGTAGTTGAGTTCCAGGCCGAGCGCGACGATCAGGAAGTCGTATGCGATCGTCCGACCGGCATCGGTGACCACCTTCTTCCCTTCCGGATCGATCTCGGCCACCTTTTCGGCCACGAGTTCGACGCCTTTGGGCACGTAGTCCGTCGTCTGCGAGACGGCATAGTTCTGGGGCTTGATCCCGGCGGCGATCAGCGTGAACCCCGGCTGATACCAGTGCTCCTTGCGCGGTTCGATCAGGATAATGGTGGCGCCGTCGAGCGATTGGGCGAGGCGGCTC
>JBIKKL010000266.1:0-6572 GCA_044360365.1 Burkholderiales bacterium
CGGACAAGGTCAACAACTCGCGAGCCCGAATCGATCGCCTTGGCTACTTCAATGAGGTCAACGTCGAGACGCCGAGCGTCCCGGGCACGACCGATCAGATCGACGTCAACTTCACGATCGCCGAGAAGCCCACAGGCAACCTGCTGCTGGGGGCTGGTTTCTCAAGCACGGAAGGGGTCGTCTTGTCGGGTGGCGTCACCCAGTCCAACGTGTTCGGTTCGGGCAATCATCTCGGTCTGCAACTCAATACCAGCAAACTCAATACGAACTACGGCCTTTCCCTGACGCAGCCGTATTACACGGTCGACGGGATAAGCCGCGGCTTCGATCTCTACAAGCGCAACGTAGATCCGACGACCATCGACGCCGGGCGATACCGTACATCAACCATCGGCAGCCAGCTTCGGTTCGGCGTACCGGTGACCGAACTCGATACCATCAACTACGGTATTGGTATCGAGCGTACGACGATCACCACTTTCTCCGACAGCCCGCAGCGATTCATCGACTTTACCAACATATTCGGCAACACCAATACGACGCTGTTGGGAACCATCGGATGGGCAAGGGATCAGCGCAACAGCCTGATCTACCCCACGGAAGGACGTTATCAAAGGGCTAACCTGGAAATGGGCTTGCCCGGGGGCGATCTGCGCTACTACAAGGCAACGTACCAGCACCAGATCTACCTTCCCGTATCGCGTCTATATACGCTTTATCTCAATGGCGAATTGGGGGTCGGCGACGGAGCAGACGGAAAGCCACTCCCGTTTTACAAGAATTTCTACGCGGGCGGAGTGACTTCGGTCAGAGGGTATCGATCCAATTCGCTGGGCCCCCAAGATACCAATGGCGATCCGATTGGAGGCAGCAAACGGGTAGTGGGCAACGCAGAATTCCTGTTTCCGTTCCCCGGCCTGTCGGGAGACAAGTCAGTACGCGTGAGCGCCTTCATGGATACGGGTATGATTTCGGAGACCTTTGAAGGATCGGCATTCCGCAGCTCCTTCGGCGTCGGCGTCTTGTGGGTGTCGCCTCTCGGGCCGCTCAAGATCAGCGTGGCCCAGCCGGTGGGCGACAAGCCCGGAGACCGCAAGGAGCGGTTCCAATTTACGTTTGGCGGTGCCTTCTGATAAGGCGCTGTGTTTCTTAGTGCGAGGAGATACCTCTTGAAGGCCGCTCGTCTGTTGTTGCTTATTTTCAGTTTGGGATTGATTCCGGCCGTTGCCGGGGCCGCCGAATTCAAGATCGGTTTCCTCGATGCAGAGCGGATCAATCGCGAATCGGCGCCCGCGGTACGAGCGAGCAAGGAGCTCGAAAAGGAATTCGCCCCGCGCATCCAGGAACTACAACGCCAAGAGCGTCAACTGAAGGACCTTCAGGCATCCATCGAAAAGGACGGGGTGACGCTGAGCGAAAGCGAACGCAGTCGTCGCGAACAGGAGCTGGCGCGCCAGGGCAGGGAATTCCAGCGAGCGCAACGGGAGTATCGGGAAGACCTGAATCAGCGCCGCAATGAGAAGCTTGCCGATCTTTTCCAGCGCGCGAATCGCGTCATTCAGCAGATCGCCGAGGCGGAGAAATTCGATCTCATTATTCAGGAAGCAGTCTATCGCAGCTCCCGCATCGACATCACCGACAAGGTCCTCAAGGCGCTCGGGGACAAGTGATCCCACACTGCGAGCGCCCGCCCATGTCGGCCAGCGATTCGCCACAACTGTCACACGCCGGTGAGGGTTGACCGATGCGTGTTGCCGCACGGTCCGTCAGCCTCGGTGATTTGATCGACCGCCTCGGCGGAGAACTCAGAGGCAGCCGTGAGACCCGAATAGCACAGGTCGCGCCGCTCGACTCTGCGGGGCCGGAAGAGCTATCTTTTCTGGGCAGCGACGTCTATCGCGCTGCCCTCCAGCAATCGCGCGCCGGCGCCGTCGTGGTTCGCTCAGATGCCGGGATTTCCGGTCGCACGCTCATCCTTGCCCCGAATCCGTACGCCTACTTCATTCGAGCGGCGGAATTGCTGAATCCCGATCCCGAGATCGTCGCGGGGCGCCATCCGATGGCCGTGATTCATCCTGAGGCAGAAGTTGCGCAGTCCGCCGAGATCGGCGCGTTCGTGAGTATCGAACGAGGGGCACGTATCGGCGAGCGGGTACGGCTCGGTCCCGGATGCCGCGTGGGCGTGAGCGCGCAAATCGGTGATGATTCCTGGCTGCACGCCAATGTGACCGTCTATGCGCATTGCCAAATCGGGTGTCGTGCGGTGGTCAACGCCGGGGCGGTCATCGGTGCCGATGGATTCGGCGGTGTCTTCGACGAAGGACGGTGGCTGAAGATGCCCCATCTGGGTCGAGTGGTGATCGGTGACGATGTCGAAATCGGCGCGAACACGACGATAGACCGCGGCGCGATGGCCGACACGCTCATCGGCGACGACGTCAAGCTGGACAACCAGATTCAGATCGGGCACAACGTCGTGATCGGTGCCCATACGACGATCGCGGGTTGCTCCGGCATAGCGGGCAGCACGCGCATCGGCGAACACTGTGTCATTGGTGGCGCGGCAATCGTGACGGGTCATCTCAAACTGACCGACCGCGTCGTGGTCTCGGCCGGTACGGTGATCATGCGTTCGATCGATCGGCCGGGCCGTTATACCGGGATCTACCCGTCGAACGAGCACCGCGCGTGGCTCAGGAGCGCGGTAGGCGTGAAACGGTTGGGAGAGGGAGGCGACGTTCAGCGCGATCGCCAACGCAGGCATACCAATAAAGAAGAAGACGAAAATGGCGGCAATGCAGATCGATGAAATTCTGAAGTACCTTCCGCACCGATATCCGTTCCTGCTGATCGACCGTGTGGAATCGATCGATCCGGCCGGTCGTATCGTTGCGCTCAAGAACGTATCGGTCAACGAGCCCTTCTTCGTCGGACATTTCCCCTACCATCCCGTGATGCCAGGCGTGCTGATCATCGAGGCGCTGGCCCAGGCGGCGGCGATCCTCACCTTCAAGCTGCAGAACCAGATGCCGGACGATAAATCGATTTACTATTTCGTCGGTATCGACAACGCGCGCTTCAAGCGACCGGTGTTGCCCGGTGATCAGCTTGAACTGCAGGTGAGCATCGTCCGCGAGTCCCGCGGGCTATGGAAGTTCAAGGGCGAGGCGCGTGTGGCCGGTCAACTGGCGGCGGAAGGTGAGTTGCTGTGTACCCTGCGTCCACTGTGATCGGGTTTCTTCCGAAACGAGATCGCTCGCCGCAATGATTCACTCCACGGCCATCATCCATCCCGATGCAGTGATCGGCGACGGCGTCGCGATCGGTGCATTCAGCATCATCGATGCAAACGTGGAGATCGGTGCGGGCACCCAGATCGGCCATCACTGCGTCATCACGGGCCATACGCGATTGGGCCGCGATAACCGCATTCTTCATTTTGCCTCGCTCGGCGAAATGCCGCAGGATAAAAAGTATCGCGGCGAACCGACTCGACTCGAAATCGGCGACCGCAATACGATACGAGAGTTCTGCACCTTCAACGTCGGTACGGTGCAGGATGCAGGCGTCACTCGCCTCGGCGATGACAACTGGATCATGGCCTATGTGCATCTCGCACACGATTGTCAGGTGGGAAACAATACGATTTTTGCCAACAATGCGCAGCTGGCGGGGCACGTTCACGTCCATGACTATGCGATCCTGGGCGGTTTTACGACGGTGCATCAGTTCTGCAGGATCGGGGCGCATTGCATCACCGGCCTGAACAGCGTGATCGTGCACGACGTACCGCCGTATGTGACGGTAGGCGGGAATCCTACGAGCCCGCACGGCATCAATACCGAGGGGTTGCGCCGGCGTGGGTTCGGCCCCGACGCAATAGATGGACTGCGGCGAGCCTACCGGACACTCTATCGCTCCGGCCTGACGCTCGAAGATGCCCGCAGTGCACTGGCTGTCCAGGTGAACGAGGTACCCGAGATCGGACTGCTCGTGGACTTCCTGGGCACCTCGACGCGAGGCATCGTGCGCTGACATGATCGTCGGGACGCGGCCTCGGACGGTCGCCATCGTAGCCGGAGAACCCTCGGGCGACATGCTCGCTGCGCAACTCGTGCAGGCGGTGGGCAAGTTGGCGCCAGGCGTCCGGTTCGTTGGCGTGGGTGGCAACCGCATGCAAGCAGCAGGCGTTGAATGTCTCTACCCCGTTGAGCGACTCGCGGTCCGAGGCTACGTCGAAGTCCTACGGCATTTTTTCGACATCGTAGGCATCCGGCGAGAGCTTCGCCGGCGCTGGCTTAGCTCCCCGCCGGACCTGTTCGTGGGTGTCGATGCACCGGATTTCAACTTCGCGCTCGAGCACGCCCTGCGCCACGCCGGGATACCCACGGTGCATTACATCAGCCCGTCGATCTGGGCATGGCGTCCGGAGCGAATGACAAAGATCAAAGCCGCGGTGTCGCACATGCTGGCGTTGTTCCCGTTCGAGGCGCCGATCTACGAAGCCGCGGGCGTGCCGGTAACTTTTGTCGGGCATCCGCTTGCCGACATGCTGCCGCTGCAGCCGGATCGGCTGCAGGCACGGGAACAATTGCGGCTGCCTGCAGACAGAACCGTCGTCGCACTGCTGCCAGGTTCGCGTGCATCGGAACTCAACCACCACGCCGACGTATACGTCGCTACGCTGAAGCTCGTTTCTCAGCGACGGCCGGACGTGATCTTTCTGGCCCCGATGGTCAATCGCACCACACGCGGCCTCTTCGAAGAGGCGTTGGCGCGCAGCGGCGCGATGCCCGAGAATCTCACGCTGCTGTTCGGTCATTCCCATGAGGCACTCATGGCGGCGGACGCGGCGCTGGTCGCCTCCGGAACCGCAACGCTCGAGGCGGCACTGCTCGGTTGTCCGATGGTCATCACCTACAGGATGCCTGCATTGAGTTGGCGCATCATGTGGCCGAAGCGGCGTCTGCCGTATGTCGGGTTGCCGAACGTTCTTGCGGGTGAGTTTGTGGTTCCCGAACTATTGCAGGACGACGCGACGCCCGAGAACCTCGCCCAGGCACTGCTCAACCTGCTCGAGGACAGCTTGGTCCGTCGGCGTATCGAGGCGAGGTTTTCGCGGATGCGCGCCGGATTGCGAAGGAATGCTGCCGATACGGCGGCAGAGGTGGTCGTGCGGCTGCTCGGGGCGGCGGCATGAGCGAGGTCGACGTGGTTGTTTGCGGCGTGGACGAGGCGGGGCGCGGCCCCCTCGCGGGGCCCGTCTATGCGGCCGCCGTCATACTCGGTGCTCGGGTGTCGATCGATGGTCTTGCCGATTCGAAGGCGTTGAGCGCGCGCACACGCGAGACGCTCCGGGTTCGGATCGAGTCGACAGCCACTGCGTGGGCCGTGGCGAGCGCGTCGGTCGAGGAGATCGATGCCATCAACATTCTCCAGGCGAGCCTGCTTGCCATGCGGCGCGCAGTGGAACAGCTCGGCTGTGTGCCGGGTCGCGTGTTGGTGGACGGGTTGCATTGTCCGCCGCTGCGATGTCCTGCGCAGGCCGTGGTGGGCGGGGATGCCTCGATCGCTGAAATTTCGGCTGCCTCGATACTTGCCAAGACAGCGCGCGATCGGCTCATGATCGAGCTGGATGCGTTGCATCCGGGTTACGGTTTCGCGCGCAACAAGGGGTATTCGACGCGGGACCATCTCGATGCGCTCAAACGCATTGGACCATCGCCGGTCCACAGACGCAGCTTTGCTCCGGTGCGCAACGCCGTATACTCCCTGTTCTGATCGTTGCTGGCTTTCCTGGAGCGCGTCCAATGCGCCTCGCACTGCTCGTCCATCTGCTCGGATCGATCATCTGGATCGGCGGGATGTTCTTCGCGTACGTCGCGCTGCGCCCAGCCGCCGCACGACTGCTCGAACCGCCTCAACGGCTCAGCCTTTGGTGCGAGACGCTGTCCCGGTTTTTTCTGTGGGTATGGATTTCCATTGTCGCAATCCACGGAACGGGCTTTCACATGCTCGGTACGGCGTACGGCATGCGTGCGGCGCCACCCTATGTACTGTTGATGTTCGGTATTGCGGCAGTCATGACCGTGATCTTCGCCTACATTTACTTCGTTCCGTACAAGTCTTTGGTCGTTGGCGTCGGCGTCGGAAATTGGAAGCAGGCAGGCGCGGCAATGAACCGGATTCGAATCCTGGTGGCGATCAACCTGGCACTCGGTTTGCTGACGGTGGCCGTTGCTGTCACGGGTGGCCTGTTGGCCTGAGTTGAATCGGCGGGACCGACCTGCAACGTTCGTTCATCGGGGATCGATGACAGTCATTTCGTCGCATTCGAATCCGCAGTTCAAGGCGTTGAGGCTGCTGGCGAGTTCCGGTCGGGAGCGGCGTAGCGCGTCGTCGATGATCCTCGACGGACCGCATCTGCTGACATGCTATCTTGCGCGTCACGGCACACCCACGTTGGTGGCGGTCAGCGAAGATGCAAGGGAGCGTCCGGAGATCGCAGAGCTGTTGCGCTGCTGCGGAAGCGCTCGGGTACTGTTGTTCTCTCCCCCGCTTTTTTCGCGGCT
>JBIKKL010000598.1:0-3444 GCA_044360365.1 Burkholderiales bacterium
ACATTCTCGAACCGCGCGAGCCGATCGTCGACGAGATGGAGCTTGATCCGTGCAAAGTGGGCGCGCAGGCCTTCGCGACAATCGCGCAGCGCTTCGATCTCGCGGCCGAGTTCGGTGTGTCGATCGCTGTCGTCGACGAGGGGTGTCAGCAGCTCGACCTGGCGCTTCGCCTTCAGCACCGCTTCGTGCGCGCGGTTCAGGTCGTCGAAGTGATCGATCAGCGCCTGGATGCGCGGCGCCACTTCGAACGGTTCGAGCATGTGGTTGCGCACGAAGTCGGTGAGATTGCCCACCGACTTCATCGACACCGTCTGATGGAAGAGTTCGAGCGCCTGCTCGTTCTCGATGCCGAAGCGGCGCCGGAACCATGCGCCGTACTTGGGGAAGGAATCTTCGATGTCGCATTTGAGGCCCCGCAGTCGCTTGCGCAACTGCGTGATCTCGGCACCGAACTGCGTGAAGTGCTCCGCAATCGACAGTTCGCGTTCGGCACCGACGAAGAACCGCGCCGGCTGCCCCTGCGGTTCCTTCATCCAGAAGACCTGCGCAAGCGTGACCGACTGATCGTAGCCCTCGTTTCGAAACACGCCGAGGATGACGGAATAGGCGCTCGTCTCGCGCAGGCTCACCGGCCGCGCGGCCCCGGTCACCTCGTTGCGTTCCGACTTGTAGTGGCCGAGAACGTAGGAGCGCAGCGTTCGCTCGCGCGCATCGGCACCGGCCGCCTTGTTGTACGCCACGCGCTGGGCGGGTACGAGCAGGGTCGTCACCGCGTCGACGAGCGTCGACTTGCCCGAGCCGATGTCACCGGTCAACAAGCCGTTGCGGCCGTCGAGATCGAGCGTCCAGACCCGGCCGTCGAACGTGCCCCAGTTGAGCACCTCCAGGCGCTTCAGGCGAAAGCCGGCTCCGGTCTCGGGAGCGACATACTCGATGCCTGTGGCGCGGGGATCATTCATCCTTGTTCACTCCTCGATCCCCGACTGCGGCATCCTGCTGCAGCCGTTCGCGATAGACCGCGAGTCGGGCATCGAATTCGGCGAGCCATTGCGCGTCGACGAAAGCTTTGAGGATACGCCGGACTTCGAAGCTTGCGGGCGTCGCGGCGGCGCCGCTTTCGGGCTTGAGCCGACGTACGAAACCAAGGTCCGCCACCCGGTTGATGTGGGTTTCGATCTGGTCGATGAGCCTCGCTTCGTTGCTGCCGTCGGGCATGAAGACGCGCACGAGTTCGACGATGTCGTCGCGCGACAACACGAGCCGCGTGTCGGTGCCGCTCGCATCGAATTCTGCGAGCTTCTTGCGCAGCAGCGCGAGCAGCAGGCTCACCGGGAACGACAGCGGACGACGGGCCACCAGTCGCGGCAACCTCGCCGCAGCTTCGTCCTCGGCCGGCTCGGTGCGGCTCTTGAGGAAGGCGTAGCCCTCCGCTTCGTCGAGGACCAGTTCCAGGCCGAGAACCGACATGTAGTCGCGCACACGGGCCTGCAGGTTCAGCAGCGATGCCCAAAGGCGTTCGTCGCCTTCGCGATAGACCACGCCTTTGAGGAGCGTGATCGTCAACGTCGAGAAATGGCTCGCCGAACCCGCGTCGGCCACGGAGGCGGTGAAGGAGACGTCGTTCATGTCCGGTTCGGTCATCTCACGAAGATCACGCGCGGCAAACGGGCCTGCTTGTGCAAGGTGGTGCCGTCGGCGGTAACCACCTCCCAGGCGATGCGCTCCTCGGTGTTCTCGTCGACGGCCGCCTTGAAGGATTCGGCACCGAGCTGCAGGTAGGCAACGAGCTCGGCCAGCCCGTGTTCGAGGGGCTGCTGCTCGACCAGTTCGCGCAAGGTGATCTGGTTGCGCGTCTGCAGGCCTTGGCGGATGTGACGCGAGAGTCTGGCCTGGTCGACGATCACCTGCGCATAGAGGGCGGCAGGGTCGACGTCATCGTCGTCCTCGCCCTGCAGGGCGATATCGGCGATCAGTGGTCGGTACGCAGGCGAATGCAGGGGGCGCTCCATCGGCAGTTCGATGCTCGCGTTCGGTTCGGCGATGGTCATCACCTCGCCCTGGGGCGGAGCTGTGCGCAGGGACAACGCCTTGCTTTCGATGCCGTGCAGGATGCTCATGATGCGGCGGTTCTCGAGCCAGGCCTGATCGTCGAGGAAGCGGCGCAGCTGCTGCGAAAGCTGGGCGACGGTGCGCTGGGTGTGCTCGCCGGCTTCGAGCCAGTCGTAGTGGATGCGCCGGGTGCGGGCCGCGGGCTTCATGTCCGCGATGGGGGCAAGCGACAGCACGCGGTCGAGATGCTGTGTGAGTTCCTCCTGGCGTCGCGTGGACATGAGAAAGTCCCAGAAGGCGCGGAAGCTCTTGCCCTGATCGGAATCGGCAATGGCGTCGCGCTCGCCCATGATCTCGTCGAGCAGCTCGCCCTTGCGACCTTCCCAGAAGGCGATGCGTTCTCGCACCTTGCGATCGAGCTGGCGGAAGTTGTGCTCGACTTCGCGGAAGTCGGTGAGCAGGTCGCGGGCGATCTGCTGGAATTGCTGGAAGCGATCCTTGAGCCCCGTGTCGTCGAGCAGCGGTACATCGCCGTCTTCGACGCGCCGGATTTCCGCATCGATCTCGTCGCGTCGGCGCTGCAGCTCGGCGAGACGCTTCTGCGGATCCGTCTCGGTGCCTTCGCTCATCTGTCGCAGCAGCTCGAACAGCGTGAGCAATCGCGATTCGGTACCGACGAAGCTGCGTTCCGACAACTGCGTCAGCCAGACGATCGCCTTCTCGGTGGCCGGCGTGAGATCGAACTGCGCCTCGTCGGTGCCCTGACGGTAGAACTTGCGCAGCCAGCCTTTGTCGGCGCTCGCCCAATCGTTGAGGTACTCATGGGCCGATTTCGGAAAGGCGTGATCGCCCAAGAGCTGTCGCAAGGTGTAGAGCTCGTCTTCGAGCGCCTCTGCGAGATCCGCGGCGGCCATGATGCGCACGTTCGGCAGAACGAAAACGCGATGCAGGAAGCACGCGATGAGCGCAGCGTGATCCGAGCGCAGCAGCCGCCATGCGGGGTGGTGGATGCGCAAAGCGTCGAGGGTGGCGTAGTCGAGCGTCACGTGGGGCAGCAATCCGGGTGGCGGCGCCCCGATTGTAAGGGGCGGGCGAAAAATCGTGGCCCGATCCGGGGTCCCGCTCAACCCTGGGTTGCAACCCCGCGATTGACCCAGGGTTGTAACCCTGGGTTGGAGCGCCGGCGCGCGCGACCCCGGGGTCGACTCAGGGTCAATGTCGAAGGATCAATCCCGCGTCTCTCGAACCCTGGGTTGCAACCCAGGGTTGGCAGCCGGTTTAGTTCGCCGCAGGGCGCTTGCGCCGGCAGGCAGCGCCCATAATGCCGAGCACGCCGAGCGACATCAGCATGACCATGCTCGGTTCCGGCACCGGGGTAAGCACGACGTTGTCGAG
>JBIKKL010000267.1:0-6549 GCA_044360365.1 Burkholderiales bacterium
ACTCTCGGCTTCGAAGTTCAGGCTGGCAGTGGCCCGCAGCTGGTTGCCGGAGATGTTGAAGGATGCATTGTCCGTGCTGCCGGTGCCGGATACGAGCGTGTAGGTGAAGGTATTGCCGGCGTCTGGGTCGGTGGTGGAGAGCGTGCCGACGACGGCGTTCGCACCGGCGTTTTCGGCGATGGTAGAAGACGAGATTGCAATGTCTGTTGGCGCCGCGTTCGCCTGACTTACGGAGATACTGGCGCCGCCAAAAACGGCATGATCGTTCGTAATGGCGCCGACCGCGCCTGTTGCCAATGTCAGGTACGTCGCGCCGGCGGGTATGGCCAGGTCGATTGCCTCCGCCGATTCCGCCGAATCATTCACCACGCGAGTGACGTGTTGGCTGATCACGCGGCTGTCATCACTGAAGATCACGTAACCCCGTACGGCGCCAACACCGTTCATCTTGCCAAAGCTGGCAGTGAAGCGATTGGGTGTTCCGTTCCGTTGCAGGATGCGCCGTAGGTCGAACGTGATCCCCGCCGACGCATTGACGCCGACACCATTGGCGAATGTCACCCCATTGAGACTCATGGCGGCATTGGTGCCGGGCTCGCGGTTGTGGGTGATGTTGTCGTATGCGACGCCTTGCCCATCGGTTGTCAGCGGAGTGAATGTGACGCCCGCCGAATTGATCGTCGTCGCAGCCGAGTTTGCCTTCATCACAAACGCCCCGTCGATCGAGGAGACGCTCGTCACCGGTCGGAAACCGGCGTCGTAGACGTGGCTGCTGGGAGTGCTCCTGAAGAGTCCGGTAGAAGGATCAACGCCGTCGATCCCACTCAACCCGGTGATCGCGTTGCCGAATCCGTCACGGCCGGCAACGACATCGCCGAGACTCAGGACCCGCGACATCGCGGCGGACTGATTGGCGGAAAACGTTATCGGCAGCACTGATTCCGTGAACGCGCCCGCTTGATCTGTGATACGCACGCGGATCGAGTATGGCGTGTTGGGCTGCACGCCCCAGGCCGAGATAAACAGACTGTTTCCATTGATCGAGAACAAGCTGTTGTTGTCCCTGTCGATACCGGAGACGAGGCTGAACGAATACCGCGACGTCGCAAGGGGCCCGCCGGCAGACAGCGTTCCCACTCGAGCCCAGACCGCGTCCAGTGGATGCGAATCGCGCGCAAGCGATATAGGATCGCTGTTCGTGAGTTTCAGTATGAATGCAGGCCTGTCACCACCCGCAAGCGACGCATCTGCGACATTCGGGCCAAACTCAACGGGCGTCGCGATGAGCGCATCATTGAATTGGCCGACCACGATTGCGCTGCCGGCTGGATCGATCGCTATATCGCTGGCGTAATCACCGCCAGAGCCCCCATATCGCTTGGCGGAGCGGTAAGCACCGGAGGACGTGAGATGTGCAAGAAAAACATCATTGCCGCCCGCGCTTGCGAGTTGTACGACACCAACGCCCGGGTCAGCGTCTATTTGGCCCGTGAACTTTCCTGCAAGGAAGACTTCTCCGTTGGTGTTGGTGGCAACGCTGTCGATAGCCTCATCGCCCGAGCCGGAAATCTGCCTTGTCCAAAGATAATCGCCCGCAGCGGAGAATTTAGTCGCAAAAGCATCCCATGAACTACCCGAAGCGGTGCGGGAGTCGACAGCTGCGGTGGGATCGAAATCGACGGTGCCGGTAAACTGCCCTACGACGAAAGCATTTCCATTGGCGTCGAACGTGCCGTGCGGAACCCGCGACCAATCGATGTTGCCGATACTCCTCGCCCACAGATAACCACCGGAGGAAGACAGCTTTACTGCGTATGCTGCCTGGCCTTGATTGAACGTGAGTGATGCGGTGCCGGGGCCCGGATCGAAGTCCACGGTGTACTGGAAGTAGCCCGTAACGAGAATGTTGCCGGCTCCATCAGCCGCCACGTCACTCGCCTCTCCGCCGGCGAACGTGCCACTCCATGTGTAGTTGCCGGCGGCATCGAGCTTCACGACTACGGAATGCCTGCCCGTCGCAGTCAGAGTGGCCGTTGCTGCGCCTGGATCAAAGTCGATCGTGCTGTCACGGAACGCGCCGACAACGATCGCCGACCCCGCACTGTCGGTGGCTATCGATCTGAGGTAGCATCCGAACCCGCCACCAAACGTCTTGACCCACTGGCTCTCGCCAAGGTGGTTCAGTTTGAGGACGAAACCATCGTATCCATGAGGGCTCGTCGATGTGGTCGTGCCCAGGCCGGTGCCGAAGGTCGTGTTACCACTGAATTGCCCACACACGAGGACGTTGCCCGATGCATCTACGGCGATTCCAGTTGGGTACTGCTCAGCGGCCCCGCCGATTTGGACGGCCCACTGTAAAGATCCTGTAGGCGAGTACTTAGCGACAAACCCGTCGGCGCGGTTGCTCGAACGTGTCGCGGTGCCGGGCCCCATGTCGAAGTCGGGAGTGCCGCCGAAGTCGCCGGTGACATAGACGTTTCCAGTGGAATCCGAAGCCACCGCCTTCACGATCGCGTTGTCGGGGCCTACCGCACCGGCCCAACCCCAAGAGCCGGAGCCGAATGTCGCCAGCATCGCTCGCGACTCAAGCGACTCGACGCCCATGCGGCGGCGGTGCATGAGATGCCTACGGCCGCGGCGAAAGATGCTCTTGTCCCGGGCCAGCTTCCGGCTGAAATATCGAAGCACCATCTGCATGGCTCCAACGTGCGCGACGAGCGAGAATACCCCCGTCTGAGGCGGGCCTGGTTAGGGTATACGATACCGCGAGCGAGGTACAGGCCGCGGTCGGCCGGTCCGGAGGAACACCCGCTTCGGACCAGTTTTTGGGCATACCACGGGCCCCGCCGGAACCCACGCCCGGCGAAACTAGACGCCGGTGGCGGCGGACATCAGGCCGTCGGACCGCATCGCCCGGCGACGACGAATGCCGCGCCGCACGAATGCCGCCACGCCGAGCCCAGCCCCCGCGCCGAGCAGGGCGACCGTCGAGGGTTCCGGCACAGCCTGCACCGATGCGATCTTCAACTCACCATCTCCGGCTGCGTAGCCGAAGTTCCCGAAGTTGCGATCGCCGCCGTAAAGATCCGGATCCGTGATAAAGATCGCATTGATGTTCGCCTGAGACCAGCCAGTCGCGGCAACGTTACCCAGGTCGAGAGTGTCGGAGGCGCCGGGATTCGTCTTGTCGAAGGTGAACCACGTCGCTGGCGTCAAGGAGGCGTTGTAAATCTGGGAGTAGATGCCATTGATGCCGTCGGAGTTCGAGCCCGTATTGAACGTCTGGAAACTGGCCGCAGGGAGGGTGGCGCGAGCCCCGTTCAAGCCCCCTTGCCCAGCCGTGACGTTCGGAATCCCTGCTGGCATTGCAGGATTCCCAGCCAGGTCGTTGCCGAGCGTGAGGATGTTCAACTCCTGCAGGGAGATCGGACCTGAGCCCGCAGCGCCGCTGCCCGTGAACACAAGTTTCATGTTGCCGTTGGCGGGGTCATATCGCAACACAAAGTCGCCGGGGGCGAGCAGGTCGGCGTGAGCGGGAGCGATCGGGGCGGTAGCTATCGCCGTGGCGAGCATCACAGACGCCAGGATAACTCGCACGGCTCCGCGGCAAATCAAACTACGCGCGGAAGCAAAGGACTTTCTGTAAACGGACTTCAGGATGGTCATGATCTTTCTCCTTATGATTTTGTGAATACGAAAATGGATTTGCTGTGGTCGTGACAACGGGTCGCGCGAAGTGGTCGACACATTCGCACGCTGTAAGGCGGCCTATCCGCAGGCCACCAGGCCTGGCGCCGTCATCACGGCAGGCAGACCGATGACCGGGAGTGGCTCGCGGCACGAGACGGCGGCTGGGCATCTGACGAGGCCGCCGAGCGTGGGCGTATCCACTGGCGACCCTCGCGTCCGCGGTGGCGATTGGCCCCGCCGCTGTGATTGGTGAATCACGACCGTTGGAGAAAAATGGGTTTCCGAATCGCCCGCCGCTGGAGCGGGTGACGTCGGTGCCGCACGGTTCAGGCCGTCGTCGATGAGGTATCCGTGCACCCCCACCTCGAGTGCTCGACGTTCCTCACCTTCATCCTGACGGCCGGCCACGAGGAACATGACCGGTGCGTGCCGGGATGTCGGCAGCGCGGGGCTCCCTTCGACGCGTGGAGACGCTGCCGCGGTTCGTCGGCGGTGTTCGAGGATCGACCACAGTCGAAGTCCGGCCATGTCGGGCAGGACGCTCGCGATTACCCAGGCATCGACCTGAATAGTCTTCGCCAGTTCGAGGGCTGATCGGCCGTCATTGCAAAAGTAGACATCGAGGCGGCCCGCCTGCCCGGCGGCCAGGAACGCCGGGTGACGATCGGGCTCCAAGCCCACGAGGACAGTCGTCTTGGCGCCCGTGGCAGTGAGCATCCGCGGCAGGTCGGAACTGCAGGACGGATGCTGTGCCCCGGAAGGTCGTGCAACGGATAAAGACCTGATGCTGGAGACGGTTCGGGATTCGCTCGCCGGACCGCTGGAACTGCGTGCGAGAGTCCGAAGCAGCCGCCCGACCGGCTCTGCGCGACGGCGAAGCAGGCCGACCCGTGGCAGGGCGGGAATATGAGCGTCGCGGTGCCGCTCGCGGCTAAAACGCCGCGAAAAGGCCCGGCTGCGTAGGGATGAAACCTCGGTTCGGGGTGCGAGCTGCCTGGGAGGCAGCCGCGATGAACGCGAAGCCATGCTGGTTCCTTTCCGGGGGACAGTGCGGCTGCCAGCAGCCAACCCGAATCGGAAAAGAGCGTGCTCAACTACGGCTTCAAGAGCTGCCTATCGGTGCAAACCAGGCAAATGGCGAGAATCCGCCAGTCACTTGGACTTGCCAAATCGCTGCCAAGAACATGCAGCGATGACTGCCTAAAGAGCCATAGGTCGAGAGCGGCGAGGTCGCCTGCCTCTTTACCGACCGAGGATGACAGCTGGCAGTAGCGGTTCTTTGTTCGGAGTCTGCGAATCCGTAGTGCAAACGCCTGGCATTTTACCCCCCGTCGGAAGCCTGTCAAGAGTGGAATGCCACCCCCTAATGGCGTCACCCTCCCACGGGGGCACGCGGCAAGGCCTATTCCCGGCTCCTCGCCATCGACGTTCGCTAAATCCTCGCCAAAAACGCGGCATATGAGGTGGACCCCAATCTTTGGACAGTGGGGGGCCCTGCTTAAGGTGTAGCGCTACTGGGCGGTGGCCCGCGAGACCCATACCAAGGGTCTCGCGCGGCCACGAGGCTGTTTACGGGTTGTGTTCCTGTTGGTAATCGTTCGTTCTAAGTCCGCCTCAACGGAAAATTGAGCGCGAACGCTTTCGTCGCGTCAGCCCTCGGCGTAGACCTCCGACGGCGTGCGGTACCCGAGGGCCTGGTGGGGTCGCTCGTCGCGGTAGAAGTCGAAGTACTTCCCCAGTGACTTCTGGGCCTGCCAGCCGTCGGTGTAGTCCCGCAGGTAGACCTCCTCGTACTTGACCGTCCGCCAGAGTCGCTCGACGAACACGTTGTCCAGCGCCCGGCCGCGGCCATCCATCGAGATGGCCACGCCGCTCTTCTCCAATCGGCTCGTGAAGGCCGACGCCGTGAACTGGGCTCCCTGGTCCGTGTTGAAGATCTCGGGCTGGGATCGCGACAGCGCTGCGTCGAGGGCTTCCACACAAAAGTCGCCGGTGAGCGTTGGAGAGTCGCCACGACAGGACGTTGCGGCTGTAGAGGTCCATGACCGCCGTCAGGTAGAGGAAGCCATGCTGCAGCGGGATGTAGGTGATGTCGCTGGCCCAGACGTGGTCGGGCCGCGTGATCGCCAAATCCCGCAGTAAATACGGGTAAACCTTGTGGCCCGGCGCCGGGCGGCTGGTCGATCGCTTGGGGCGTGCCGCCTCGAGGCCCATCAGTCGCATGAGCCGCTGGGCCCGCTTGCGGTTGATGCCGAAGTGCTCCCGGACCTTGCGGGTGCCGAAGAACGGCCGCTTGATGTACAGGCGGTCGATCTCCCGCATCAGGGCCAGGTTCTCCGCCGACTCGCCAGCAGGCTGGTAGTACCAGCTGCTGCGAGGCAGGCCGACGAGCTGGCACTGCCGGGACACGCTCAGGTGCTTGTGATTGGGATCGATGCATAGCCGCTTGAGCTCAGCCGACCTCGGCAGCTTTTTTTTTCAACCACTCGACCTCCATCTTCAGGCGGCCGATCTGCTCGTAGAGTTCCTCCTCATCCGTGGCCTGCTCGGTCCGCCGCTGTCGCCCGTCGGCGAACAGCTCGGCCACCTGGGACATCAACTGCTTCTTCCAGGCCGTTACCTGGCTCGTGTGGATGCCGAACTGGCTGGCCAGTTGGGCCGTCGTCCGATCGCCCCTCGCGGCCGCCAGGGCCACCTTGGCCTTGAATGCGGCCCCAAAAACTCGTCGCTTCCCGGCCATCGTCCTGCTCCTGATAGGGTGCCTCCCGCCCGGGAGAGTCCACCTTATCAGGGCGCCCGAAAATCGGGGTCCACCTCAATATTCCTTGAGCGGCTGTCTGGTATCAACCGCGATCT
>JBIKKL010000268.1:0-6538 GCA_044360365.1 Burkholderiales bacterium
CTGCAGTGTCGGGATCTCGAAGCAGTCGTCGTAGCTGACGTTCAGCGGGCGAAGCTGGGGAATGCGTTCACGGGCTCGAAGCTGCTTGATTTCTTCCAGCGTGAAGTCTTCTGCAAACCAGCCCGTCAGCGGCTTGCCGTCCACGCACTTCGTGGTGCGCCGTGCGGCAAATGCCGTCAGCGTGTGCACATTGGTGGTGGCTTCGATGAGTGTGCCGTCGGTAGGGTCGACGAGTGCGAGTACGTTCTCGTGCCGAGCGATGAAGACGCCATCCCTCGTGAGGACGAGATCCGGCTCGATGAAATCCGCGCCCATGTCGATCGCCAGATCGTAGGCGGCGAGCGTATGTTCGGGACGATAGCCGCTGGCACCGCGATGCGCGATCACGATCGGCATCGCTGCTGGGACGGTTGAAGCAACGCGGTCGGGACTGCCGGTTGAGTCCTGCACCGTCCGATCTCATCCCCTGGCTTGCGAGAGAATCATGTCGGCTGCCTTCTCGGCGATCATGATCACGGGGGCATTGGTGTTGCCCGACGTGACCACCGGCATGACCGAGGCGTCGATCACGCGCAGCGACTGCATGCCGCGGACCTGCAGTGCCTGATCGACGACGGCCTCGGCATCGCTGCCCATCTTGCACGTGCCAGCGGGGTGGTAGACCGTCATGGCCTTCTTGCGGATGAAGTCGACGAGCTGGTCGTCGCCGGCGCAGTCGGGGCCGGGGTCGTACTCTGCGCTGATCCAGCGGGACAGCGCCGGCGTTTGCGCGAGTTTGCGCACCATCTTCAAACCGTCGAGCATCGTGGCCACGTCGGCTTCCCGTTCGAGGAAATTCGGCGCGATCGCCGGAGCGACGTGCGGATCCTTGGATTTGATATGGACGGTGCCTCGCGATTCGGGCCGCAGCTTGCACACCGACATCGTAAAGCCCGAGAACGAATGCAGGCTGGGATCGACGCGGTCGGTGCTGTAGGGAAAGAAGTGGAACTGGATGTCGGGACGATCGAGTTCGGGACGCGTGCGGGCAAACCCCCCGGCGAGCCCCGCGTACCAGGACAGCGGGCCGCTGCGTCTCAAGGCATATTGCAACCCGATCCCGATCTTGCGCCGCAGACTCATCAAATCGTCGTTGACGGTCACGGGCTCGGCGCAGCGCCAGATGATGCGTGACTGAAGATGATCCTGCAGGTTGCGTCCGATGCCGGGAAGGGCGTGGATCACGTCGATGCCGTGTTGCTGCAGCACCTCGGCGGGCCCGATGCCGGAGAGCTGAAGGAGTTGCGGCGACTGGATGGCCCCGGCCGACAGGATGACCTCGCGGTCGGCGTAAGCCCGCATGAGATCCCCGTCGTGCGTGTACGCAACCCCCGTAGCCCGCCGTCCCTCGGTCAGGATGCGCGTGGCATGTGCATGGGTGACTACTGTGAGATTCGACCGATGCATCGCCGGATGCAGATAGGCCACCGCGGCGCTGCAGCGCTTCCCGTTGCGGGCCGTGCCCTGGAAATAGCCGAGTCCTTCCTGCTGCGCGCCGTTGAAGTCGCGCGTGGCGCGGATGCCGAGCGCTTCACCGGCTGCGATGAAGGCGTCGGCGAGCGGGTGCTTGTCCTTCACGTCGGACACGCACAGCGGGCCGCCCGTGCCGTGCCATTCGTCGGGGCCCCGCGTCTGGTGCTCCGACTTCTTGAAGTAGGGCAGGCAGTCGTCGAAGCCCCAGCCCGGATTGCCGAGCGCTTGCCAGTCGTCGTAGTCCTCGCGCTGACCTCGAATGTAGATGAGGCCGTTGATCGAGCTCGATCCGCCGAGGACACGGCCGCGGGGGATCTTGATGTTGCGCCCGTGCATGCGCGCTTCGGGCTCGGTCTCGAACATCCAGTTGACCTCGCGGTCGAACATCGTCTTGCCGAAACCGATCGGGATGTGGATCCAGCGATTGCTGTCCTGCCCGCCGGCTTCGAGCAGCAGTACGCGATGCTGTCCGGATTCGCTCAGCCGGTTGGCAAGCACGCAGCCCGCCGAACCGGCGCCCACGATGATGTAGTCGTAACGGGCGTTCAAGGGTTCCCTCCCCCGGGTCTCTTCGTTCGCGGCAGTGTGCGACACGCACCTCGCGCGGTCAACGCCGCAGCAACCGAAATTCGGTGCCAGGCACGTGCCTGGCACCGAATTTTTTCGGGGGCTGCTATGCTTGGCCGGAATCGTATCGGAAGTGCTTCCCATGAAGATCGAAAGCGCTCAGCAGTTCATCACGTCGTTGTGGGACCGCGAGATCGTCCCGCGCCTCGTCGACTACATTCGCATTCCGTGCAAGTCGCCCCATTTCGATCCTGAGTGGGAGGCCAACGGGCACATAGAACAGGCGATCCAGCTTGCCGCGGCCTGGTGCCGGCAGCAGCCGATTGCCGGCATGACGACCGAGATCGTGCGCTTGCCCGGACGCACGCCGCTGCTGTTTCTCGAGATTCCCGGCGATGCCCCCGGCACGGTGCTGCTCTATGGTCATCTCGACAAGCAGCCCGAGATGACCGGCTGGCGGGAGGGGCTAGGGCCCTGGGAGCCGGTTCGGGAAGGTCCGCTGCTCTACGGTCGCGGCGGGGCGGACGACGGCTATGCGGTGTTTGCCTCGCTTGCTGCCGTGATGGCGTTGCGAGAGCAGGGGATACCGCACGCGCGCTGTGTGGCGATGATCGAGTGCTGCGAGGAAAGTGGCAGTTACGATCTGCCGCATTATCTTCAAGCGCTCGCCGCGCGCGTGGGCCAGGTCGATCTGGTGATCGGGCTCGATTCGGGCTGCAGCAATTACGATCAACTCTGGTTCACGACCTCACTGCGTGGCATTGCGGCCGGGACCTTGCGGGTGGACGTGCTCGAGGAAGGCGTGCATTCGGGCGATGCGAGCGGTATCGTGCCGTCGTCGTTTCGCATCGCCCGGCTGCTGCTCGATCGCATCGAAGATGCCGCCACCGGGCGCATTCTTCCCGCCGAATTTCATTGCGCGATTCCCGAGGAGCGCCTGGAGCAGGCGCGCGCGGTCGGCGCCATGCTGGGCGATGAGGTCTACAGCAAGTATCGCTACGCCGGCGGCACGCGAACGATGGCCGCCGATGCGACCGAGGCGGTGCTCAACAAGACCTGGCGGCCGTTCCTCTCCGTGGTCGGCGCCAACGGGCTGCCGCCGATCGCGAATGCCGGCAACGTGTTGCGTCCGTATACGGAACTGAAGTTGAGCCTGCGCGTTCCGCCGCTTGTCGACGGTGCGCAGGCAACCCGTGATCTCAAGCGCATTCTCGAAGCAGACCCGCCTTACGGCGCCAAGGTGACCTTCGAGGCCGATCAGGGTGCGACAGGCTGGAACGCACCGGCCTCCGTCCCCTGGCTGCTGGACGCAGCGCATGGCGCGTCGAAGGCCGTCTTCGACAAGCCCGCCGCGATGAAGGGGGGCGGCGGTACGATTCCCTTCATGGGCATGCTGGGCAAGCATTACCCCGAGGCCCAGTTTCTGATCACCGGAGTGCTCGGTCCGAAGTCGAACGCGCATGGCCCGAACGAGTTTCTGCATGTCGAGTACGCCAAGCGTCTGACCGTCTGCGTGTCCCTGGTGCTGGCACGACACGCCGTGCGCAGCGACGCGCACTGACAACAACTGCAAGGGAGAGAGCCGATGGCATTCGGCGCAATCATCGTCGGCGACGAGATCATCGTCGGCAAGCGGCAGGACAAGCATATGGCCTTCGCCATCCAGGCCCTGGCCAAGCGTGGATTGCGTCTCGCGTGGGCCGAGTATCACGGTGACGATCCGCAGCGGCTGACTGCCGCCCTCGCGCGCAGCTTCGAGCGCGGCGACGTCGTGTTCAGTTTCGGCGGCATCGGTGCAACGCCCGATGACCATACCCGTCAATGTGCGGCTGCGGCGTTGGGCGTGCCCCTCGCGCTGCATCCCGATGCCGAACGCGAATTGCTGGCGCGTTTCGGGGCCGAGATCACCCCCCAGCGGTTGCGCATGGGAGAGTTCCCTGCCGGCTGCGAGATCATTCCGAATCCGTTCAATCGCGTACCGGGGTTCATGATCCGCGAGCACTACTTCGTACCCGGATTTCCGCAGATGGCCTGGCCCATGGTCGAATGGGTGCTCGATACGCACTATCGCGAGCTGTTCGATCGGGATCGCTGGAGCGAAGCCTCGATCGTCGTTTACGAGGCAGGTGAGTCGCAGCTGATCCCGGCCATGGAAGCGGCCGAAGCGAAATACGACAAACTCAAGGCATTCAGCCTGCCCTCGATGGGGCCGAACGCGACACGTCGGCATGTCGAACTCGGCGTTCGAGGCGATCCGGCGCAGGTCACGCTGGCGTTCGAAGACATGAAGGCGCTGGTGCGCTCGATGGGTTTTCCGTTCGAGGACGCGGTCAAGCGTGATGCGCAGTAATCCGGGAGTGCGCGGCGGAAGTTGGATCGCGCGCAGCCGGGCCGATGGGGCCGCCGTGGATACAGCGCCCGGCCAACCGCGACGATGAGCGCCGCCGGCGCGCCGACGCCATCGCCGCAGTCGTTCGCGGCGCTGCGCCACCCTGGATTCCGACCTTTCTTCGCCTACTCGGTGATGTCGATGATGGCCGACAACATCGAGCACGTGATCAGCTACTGGATCATCTTCCAGGAGTTCCGTTCGCCGACCCTGGGCGGGATCGCCGTGCTGACGCACTGGCTGCCGTTTCTGCTCTTCGCGGTGTATTCAGGGGCGCTCGCCGATCGGTTCGACCCGCGTCGGCTGATCCAGATCGGGCTACTCATGTACATGGCCGTATCCGTAGCCTGGGGCCTGCTCTTCGTCACCGACTCGCTGCAGATGTGGCATGCGGCGGCTTTGCTCATCGTGCATGGTTTGGCGGGGGTGTTGTGGGTGCCGGCCACGCAGCTGCTCGTGCACGACATCGTCGGACCGGAACAGCTCCAGAGCGCAGTACGGCTCAATGCCACCGGCCGTCAACTCGGCATGCTGCTGGGGCCCGCGATCGGGGGCTTGCTCATGCTCGCCCTGGGACCGGCGTGGGGCATCCTCGTCAACGCGCTCATCTACGTGCCGTTGCTGGTCTGGCTTTGGAAGGCGCCCTACGGACATCGGGCAAAGGGTCGACCATCGAAGCCCGTCCCGAAGCGTTTGGGCGGACTCTCCGACGTGCCTGCCGTCATGCGCGACGTCGCGGGCAACCGCACGCTCGTCTCGATGATCCTCCTCGCCGGGTGCGCGTCGCTTTTCGTCGGCAACGCGTATCAGGCCCAGATGCCGCAGTTTGCGTCCCACCTCGGACACGGGCAGGCCGGCATGACGTACAGCATACTTCTGGGCGCGGATGCCGCCGGTGCGCTCGTCGCGGGCATCGTGCTGGAGAGCCGCGGCCTGCTGCGGCCCGATCCACGTACGGCGTTCGTGCTGACGTTCCTGTGGTGTCTTTGCATCGGCGGATTCGCCATGGCGCCGAGCTACGGCATCGCCCTCGCTCTGCTCTTCGCCGCGGGCTTCTTCAATCTCGCCTTCAACGCGATGGCGCAGACGCTGGTACAACTCAATGCGCCCGATGCCATCCGCGGCCGCGTGGTCGGCCTCTACGGCATGTCGTCGCTCGGCATGCGCGCGTTCAGTGGCATTACCGTAGGCATGCTCGGCAGTCTGATCGGCATCCACTATTCGCTCACGATCAGCGCGATGGTGCTGCTGGCCGTGACGATGGCGTTGCTGGCTTTTACCGTGCGTACGGCACCGGGATGATGCACGCATGCCATACACCCAGGCGAAGAGGGTGGGTGCTGTCCTGCGCAGCACAGTTTCCGAACGGATGCGGTTAAACTGCGTCCGTCACGGTTGCCATGGGTTTGCCAGGCTTGCCATTCGACATCTGCTCGGAGGAGGTTTCATGAATCAGTGCGTTCGCCTTGCAGCGATTACGCTCGCGCTAACGTCGTTCGCCACGGCAGTCCATGCTCAGACCAAGGCCGACGTGTACCCATCCCGTCCGGTCCGGCTCATCGTCAACTTCGCGCCCGGCGGCGGCACCGATATCATGGCGCGTTCTTTTGCGCCGAAGTTCACCGAGGCGCGCGGACAGGCGGTCGTCATCGACAATCGCGGCGGCGGCGGCGGCACGATCGGCGCCGAGATGGTCGTCCGGGCGCCCGCCGACGGCTATACGCTCGGCATGGTATCCACCAGCTACGCGACGAACGCGGCCGTGTTCAAACTTGCCTACGATCCGGTCAAGGACATCACGCCGATCGCGCTCGTCGGGCGTGCCGGCATCCTGCTCGCCGTGCATCCGGGCGTGCCTGCGAAATCCGTGAAGGATTTGATCGCATACGCCAAGTCCAAGCCGGGCGCATTGAACTACGCGTCCAGCGGCACGGGTGGGAACACGCACATGGTGACGGAACTGTTCGCCATGATGGCGGGAATTTCCATGACGCACGTGCCTTACAAGGGCACGGGGCCGGCGGTCAGTGACCTCATCGCCGGGCAGATCCAGTTGATCGTCGGCACGCT
>JBIKKL010000269.1:0-6535 GCA_044360365.1 Burkholderiales bacterium
CAGGACTTGGTATTGGGAACAACGCCAGCCATGTGTTTGCAAGACCCGTGCCATTGGCATGAGACGAAAGAACGGCGCATAAACGCGTTTGGTAGGCGTGCAGTGCATCGCACGGGTGCGCATCCACGGCTTTGCGCGCCGCTGTTGTGCACGCAGTCGCGACAGGGGCGGTCAGGGAATGGCGGGGCGAGCGATCCTTCCGCCGATTGCCGTGGCGCGGACACTGCGGTCGTCGCCCAGGATCATCAGCAGAAAGAGCTGCTCCTCGATCGATTGAGCCTGCCGGGCGCGGCGGGCGGCAATCGGCGTGGCGGCCGGATCGAGGACGACGAAATCCGCTTCGCGGCCAGCCGAGAAACTGCCGATGCGCTCGTCGAGCCCGAGTGCTCGTGCACCGCCGAGTGTCGCGAAGTAGAACGCGCGCGCCGCGTTCATCCGTTGCCCGGTCAACTGCACGACCTTGTAGGCTTCGGCAAGCGTGCGCAGCATGCTGAAGCTGGTTCCGCCGCCGACATCCGTGGCCATTCCCACACGCATTCCTGCTGCGTCGGACGCTGCGAGGTCGAAGAGCCCGCTGCCCAGGAAGAGATTGGACGTTGGCGAGAACGCTGCCGCAGCGCCGCTTGCTCCCATGCGTGCGCGGTCGACCTGGTCCAGATGAATGCAATGCGCATAGACGGCTCGCGGCCGCAGCAAGCCGTAGTGGTCGTAGACGTCGAGATAGCTGCGGCGCTCCGGAAAGAGCCTGCGCACCCAGGCGATCTCGTCGACGTTTTCTGCAACGTGGCTGTGAATATGGGCGTTCGGATAGGCACGTGCCAGTTCGGCTGTGCGCTCGAACTGCCGGGGCGAGGAAGTCGCGGCAAACCGGATCGTGATCGCGCAGTTCAGTCGATCGACGCCGTCCCATCGCTCCAGGAGCGCCGCCGTATCGCGGTACCCGGATTCCGGCGTATCGCGAAGGTCCGGCGGGCAGTTGCGGTCCATCAGCGATTTGCCTGCGATCATGCGCATGCCGCGCGCTTGTGCAGCTTCGAAGAATGCGTCGACGGATGCCTTGTGCACCGAACCGTAGACGAGCGCGGTTGTGGTCCCATTGCGAATCAGCTCGTCGAGAAAAAACTCCGCAACCGTGCGGCCTAGTGCAGGATCGGCGAAACGGCGTTCCGCCGGAAAGGTGTAGCGTTCCAGCCAGTCGAGCAGATCCCTGCCGGGGGAAGCGATGACATCCGTCTGGACGTAATGGATGTGGGTATCCACGAAGCCCGGCAGGATGATGCAGCCGCGGTAGTCGACGGGTTCGTGACCGGAGGGGATTTGCCGGCGCAGGTCTTCGTAGTGGCCTGCCGCTTTGACGAGGCCGTCTTCGACGATGAGGAGTCCGTCGGCGAACGACTCCATCGCCGCCTGTGGTTCGTGGCCCGGATCGCCGAGGAAGTGTACGAGGGTGCCGCGATAGGCAGCGAGCGTCGATGCAGGGGGCGGGTTCATGCCGGGGAGCTCGCCGCGTGGTCGGGCGTCTCGCATTCAGGCGTGTCGGTCATGACTGGGTGTGTTCTTCCATGAGGATCGGCCTCGCAGGTGCCGCGGCAGCCGATGTCGCCCTCGCTTCGAGTACCTGGAGCAATTGTGCCGCAACCGAGACGGCGATTGCACCGGGAAGTTTGCTCTTGATGCCCTGCCATCCGATCGGGGAGGTCAGGCGAGCGATGGCGTGCGCAGGGATCCCGTCGCGAGCGAAGCGGACGTTGAAGCAGGTCGCCTTCGTTTCGGAGCCGATGAGTCCGGCCCAGCCGTGATCGTTCTTGCGCAGGATCGCCGCACACAGTGCATAGTCGAGGTCGTGGCTATGGGTCATGACGAGGTGCCATGCGCCCCGGGGCGCGTTTGCCACCGCTTCCAGGGGCGAAGACGTGCAGCGTTTGACGACGTTGAAGGGCGTCGTTTCCGGAAACGCTTCGGGACGCTCGTCGATCCACACGATGTCGAAGGGCAGGTCGGCAAAGACATTGACGATGGCGCGTCCAACGTGGCCGGCGCCGAAAAGGCGCAGGTGCTGATGACGCGAGTCGGCGCGTTCAAGCAACAGGGGCGGATGATGCACCGTGGCAGGCAGAAGTCGAGCGGACAAGCCCGAGCGCGGTGCCTGCAGCAGACGCTCGATAGATCTTCCCGCGGCTTCTCCCCACTCGAGCATGAACTTCGCATTCAGCATGGATTTCGTGGTGATCACTGCGCGTTGCGACCGGCCGTGGTCGCTTAGCGAAGTGGCGATGACCGTCGGGGAGTCTGTCCTGGCCTCGAGTGCGCTATCAACGAAGCACAAGTCGTCGACATCGAATCGGTCGAACCAGAGGTTGACCGCACCGCCACAGCACTGACCGAGGGTGGTGCCTAGGGCGAAGCGATCGAGCCGCGCGGGGCCCGATGCGGGGCGGGCGAGCATGTCGCGGGCGATCTCGATGGCTTTCAGCTCAAGATGTCCGCCGCCGACGCTGCCTTCGAAGCTGTCCTGCTCGACGAGCATGCAGGCACCGGGTTCTCTCGGTGCGGATCCCTTGATCGATGCGACGCTCACACGGACGACCGATCGACGTTGCGCGATCCTTGCCCGCAAGGCTGCCAGCCAGTGATTCATGGCGTGGCGGCGTCCGTGCGTTCGCGTTGCGCGCTTCGAGCGAGGTCAACGGCGTCGAGTATCGCCTCGGGGGTTGCGGGTGCCGACAAGGTCGATCTTGTTCCCGAGGGTGCACAGCTCGCGACGGCATCGCGGATGGCATGAAACACGGACATCGCAAGCATCAGCGGCGGCTCTCCGACTGCTTTCGATCGAAAGACGGTGTCCTCGCGGTTGGGCGTGCCCGCCAACAGCTCGATGTGGCTCTGCGCCGGCCAGTCGTACGCCGTGGGGATCTTGTAGGTCGACGGGGCGTGCGTTCCGAGGGCGCCGTGCTCGTTCCACCACAGTTCTTCGCTCGTGACCCAGCCGGCCCCTTGAAGGAATCCACCTTCGATCTGGCCGCGGTCCAGTGCGGGATTGATTGAGGTTCCGACGTCGTGGAGGATGTCTACGCGCAGCAGACGGCTCTCTCCGGTGAGGGTGTCGATTGCGACTTCGGAACACGCGACACCGTAGGCGAAGTAGAAGAACGGCCGGCCCGAGAGCTTGGTGCGGTCCCAGTGGATCTTGGGTGTGCGGTAGTAGCCCGTGGCGGAAAGCTGGATGCGTCCGACATAGGCTTCGCGCAAAAGGGCCGCAAACGTGAGGGTTTGTGTGCCGATCTCCACCTGCCCGTCGTGGAAGCGCACCCCGTCGGCAGCGACTGCGTACTTTTCGCAAGCGAATGCTGTCAGACGTTCCCGCAGTGTGCGCGCTGCCGTCTGGGCTGCCTTGCCATTGAGATCGCTGCCGGAAGAGGCGGCCGTGGCCGACGTGTTCGGCACCTTGCTCGTATCGGCGGCGCTCACCCGTATGCTTGCCAACGGTACACCGAGTTCGTCGGCCACGACTTGTGCCACCTTGGTGTACAACCCCTGGCCCATCTCGGTGCCGCCGTGATTGAGGAGTACGGATCCGTCGGTATAGAGGTGCACGAGCGCACCCGCCTGATTGAAGTGCGTGGCGTTGAAAGAGATGCCGAACTTCAAGGGCGTCAGCGCGATGCCGCGCTTCACGACCGGACTCTTCGCGTTGAAGGCGATGATTCTCGATCGGCGTTCGCGATAGTGGCTCGTGGTTTCCAGGCGATCGGTCATCGTGTGGATCACGTTGTCCTCGACCGTCTGGCCGTAGGGCGTGACATTGCAGCTCGATGTCCCGTAGTAGTTGACGCGGCGTACTTCGAGGGGATCCTTGCCGAGGGTGCGGGCGATGTCGTCCATCACCGCTTCGATCGCCATCATGCCCTGCGGCCCGCCGAAACCGCGAAAGGCGGTGTTCGAGACCGTGTGCGTCTTGCATCGATGAGACACGATCTCGACGTGTTCGAGCCAGTACGCATTGTCGGCGTGGCAGATGGCCCGATCGTTGACGGGACCGGAAAGATCCGCCGAGTACCCGCAGCGCGAGGCAAGCATGATCGCAAGCGACTGGATTCGTCCGTGGGCATCGAAGCCGACATCGTAGTCGGCAATGAAGTCGTGACGCTTGCCGGTCATGATCATGTCGGCATCGCGGTCGACGCGCAGCTTGATGGGGCGCCCTGTCTTTGCGGCCATGATGGCGGCCGCGCAGGCGAAGAGCGCAGGCTGACTTTCCTTGCCGCCGAAGCCGCCTCCCATGCGGCGGCACTGAACCACGATGTCGTGCGAGTGCCGGCCCAGGGCATGAGCGACCAGATGCTGCACTTCGCTGGGGTGCTGCGTCGAACTCAGCACGAGCATCGCACCGTCTTCCTGCGGAATCGCGGCGGCGATCTGGCCTTCGAGGTAGAAATGGTCCTGACCGCCGATGGCGATACTGCCCTGCATGCGGCGCGGGGCGCGCGCGAGTGCCCCATGCGGATCGCCGCGTCGAAGCGTTTGTGTCGGGATGACGAAGCTGCCTGCGGCGATGGCCGAACGGATGTCGAGTATGGCCGGCAGGACCTCGTAATCTACCCGCGCCCGAACGGCGGCGCGTCTGGCCGCCTGGTAAGTGCGGGCGGCCACCGCGAACAACGGCTGACCGACGTACTGCACGAGACCGGTGCTGAGGATCGGATCGTCTTCGAGCACCGGCCCGTAGTTGTTCGAGCCGGGGATGTCTTCGGCGGTTGCGATTGCTACGACCCCGGGGCTCTCTCGCACTGAATCGAAACCGATCGACCGGATGCGAGCGTGTGCGACCGTGCTCGTGCCGAAGGCTACGTGCAGCGTGCCCTCGGGCATCGGGACGTCATCGACATAGCGCGCTTCGCCGCTGACGTGCAGATGCGCGCTTTCGTGCCGAAGTTCGCGGCCTGAGACTGCGCTGGGTACCACGGGATCGGCCGGACGGGTCACGATGCGATCCCGGCGAATACGCCCGAATCAGACTCGAACCGGCCGGACCGGTGTTCGAGGTAGAAGCGCTTGAGGAGGTTGGCCGCCACGCGCGCGCGATACTTGCCGCTTGCGCGCATGTCGCTGATCGGGTGATAGTCCTGCTCCATCGCCGCCATCGCCGCATCGATGGAAGTCTCCGACCAGGGTTGGCCGAAGAGTGAGGCTTCAGCGCGAGTGGCGCGCTTCGGTGTCGCGGCCATGCCGCCGTAGGCGATGCGTGCAGATTGGATCCAGCCCGACGCAAGCTCAAGGCAGTACGCCCCGCATACGGCGCTGATGTCCTGATCGTGGCGCTTGGCCACCTTGTAGGTCGCGACGAGAACATTCGGGCGTGGCAGCGGAATGCGCACCGAAGCGACGAATTCGCCCGACTCCAGGGCCTTCTTCTGGTAGCCCAGGTAGAGATCTTCCAGGGGCAGTTCCCGAATCCGGTCAGACTTGCGCAGGATCACCTTCGCCCCCAGGACAATCAGGAGAGGCATCGAATCGCCGATCGGTGAGCCGTTGGCGAGATTGCCGCAAAGCGTGCCCGAGTTGCGGATCGGCACGGACGCGAAGCGGTCCGCGAAGTCGGCGATCATCGGATAGCGTGCGGTCAGCGCGGCATAGGCGTTTTCGAGCGTTACCGCCGCCCCGATATCGAGCCAGCCGTCGTGTTCGTGCAGCGTCTTCAACTCGGTGACATCCCCGATGTACAGGAGGGGTGGCAAGTCGCGAAAATGTTTAGTCACCCACAAGCCGACATCGGTGCCTCCGGCAAGGATGAGAGCATTGGGTTGCGCCGCGTAGCGGGCCGCGAAGTCGTTCAGCGTCTGCGGTGCAGCGTATCCGGGGGCCGTGTCGAGTTCGAGCGGTTTGGTACGGCTTATGGACTGCAGTTGCTGCTTGCGTTCCGGGCTTTGTGCGTCTTCGCGGCTCCACCGAGCGGGTGCGGGGTAGGTACTCATGCGAGCCCCGGCCTCTAGGATGGGACGGTACCCGGTGCATCGGCACAGATTGCCGGAGAGCGCGCGAATCAGCTCAGGTCGGCTGTGATCGCTGCGCTCCAGATATGCGCCGAGCAGCGACATCACGATTCCCGGCGTACAGAAGCCGCATTGAGATCCATGGCAGTCGACCATCGCCTGCTGCACCGGGTGCGGCCCTTCGCTGGACTTCACCCCATCCACCGTTACGACGGACTTTCCGTCGACCGTGGGCAGAAACCGGATGCAGGCATTGACGGCCTTGTACTCGATTCCGTCACCGGTCAGGTCACCGACGAGGACCGTGCATGCGCCGCAATCGCCTTCGGCACATCCTTCCTTGGTGCCGGTCAGGCCGCAGTTCTCGCGCAGGTGCTGGAGTAGGGTGGTGGTGGGGGCAATGTCTGGTGCCTGCACGATTTCGCCGTTCAGGACGAAGCGAACTGCGTCCTTAGCCATGCCTTGTCCCGCGTGAACAGCCGTGACGCCGATGCGGCAGCGTGGGGTGGCGGCGCGAGCGGGGGGCGTCGGCCTGGGGGGCATTC
>JBIKKL010000497.1:0-4021 GCA_044360365.1 Burkholderiales bacterium
GAAATGGAGCGCAGCTTCGGTTACGTGGGTGCGCGCAGCGTGGCGGAGATCGGCCCGCACATCTTCGCGCATGCTGGCGGCGGCAAGCGCACCGACAAGGGAACCGAAAGCGATTCGCCCGCGACCGAACCCATCGCACGCCTGGCGACGGTCACGCGCTAAGTTCGACGTTCGAAGCGATGTTGGCCGCAGTTCGCGCGACGCCCGGTCAGCGGCCCAGCACGCGTCGAGTGACATAGGACAGCATGTCCACCATCGCCACCAGCATAAGCATCGCGATCAGTACCGAGCTGGTTTCGCGCATCTGGAACAGCCCCATGTGAAAGGCCAGCATCTGGCCGAGGCCTCCGCCGCCTACCACGCCGAGCACTGCGGCCGCCCGGATATTGTTCTCCCAGCGGTACAACGTATACGACAGAATCTGGGGCAGGATCTGCGGCAGCGAGGCATACAGGAAGACCCGCCCCTCGGGCACGCCCTGCGTCCGCAACGCAGAACCCGGACCAGGCGGCGCATTCTCGATCGCCTCGGCGAAAAGGCGTCCAAACACCCCGGTCGTATGCAATGCCAACGCTAACGTGCCTGCCAGCGGGCCCAGCCCCGCTGAGATCAGCAGCAGCGCGGCCCATACCAGCTCGGGAATCGAACGCAGGAAGTTCAGTATCAACCGCATCGGGCCGCGCATCAGCGTTCGCTCACCGGCATACTTGCGACTGGCCGGCACCGCGAGGAGCAGGCCCATGATGAGCGCAAGCAGCGTCCCCAGCGCGGACATCGCAAGCGTTTCAAGGCTGGCGATCGCCAGACGCTTGAGGAAAGTGGCATCCACCGACGGCGAAAGCAGCTCACCGACGAACTTGCCCATCCGTTGTGCCGCCTCCACCGAGAACAGGCGCCCGAGCTGCATGTCCAGACTGGCAAAGCTCACGACGATCAGCACGATCATGGCGAGAAGGATCCAGCACACCGTGCACCGAAGACTGAAAATCGGCGGCGGCAGCCCGGGGGCGCCGCTGTTCGAGATGTCGGATTGCCCGGCGGAGCTCATGCCAGCACCCTGCGCAGCCTCGAGCTGGCCAGATCCGCGATCCACACCAGCAGGACGAATACGAGCAGCATAGTGCTCACTTCCGAGCCGTTGAACATCTTCATCGAGACGTCCATCTGCTGGCCGAGGCCGCCCGCTCCGACGAAGCCGAGCACTGCCGAGGAACGGATCGCGCACTCCCAGCGATAGACCGTATAGCCGGTGAGCTCGAGCGAATTCTGCGGCAACAAGGCGTAGAAGAGCGCCTGCAGGCGTCCCGACCCGTTACGCAGCAGTGCGTGAGTCGTATGGGGCTCGCCGCTTTCCAGTATTTCGCAATACACCTTGCCGAGCATGCCGGCATAGGTGAGCGCGATGGCAAGCACCCCTGCGGTCGCGCCGAGCCCGACCACGCGCACGAAAACCAACGCCCAGACCAGCTCGGGGATACTGCGCAGAACGATAAGCAGCCATCGGATGGCCTGCCGAAAAACGAACGGCAGCGCATGCATCCGACCGGGCAGCGACGAGACCGAAAGCACGGATGTGGATGCCACCGCCAACGGAATCGCGAGCACCAACGCAAGCGTTACACCGGCCGTCGCAATCGCCACCGTGCGCCACGCTTCGCGGGCAACCATGCCGAGAAATTCGGGTTCCAGCTTGGGCGGAAAGAAGTCGCCGACGAACTTCGCGGTGATTTTCAGATTGTCCGGCGCGAACAGGGTCCAAACCCGGAATTCGGTGGCGACCAGGGCCGGGCCGAGCAGCGCCATGGCGGCAAGAAACCAGAACAAGCGCATGCGCCATGCAGGGTCACGCCACGTGTAGTCTTCGGCGTGAACGGTGGCAGTGGCCGTCAAGGCTTCACCGACACATCATCAGGTCGCTGCGACCGGCGGCGGTTTCGCTTGCGTCGGGTTGCACGGCCGACTCGCCGGACAGCTCGTACTCGAACTGTGCATAGAGCCGGGCCAGCACGTCGCGGGTGACCTCTGCGGCCGGCAGATCGAAGGCGAGTGCGCCGTCGCGCAGCCCGACGATGCGAGGAAAGCGCGCGATCGCCATGTCCACCTGATGCAATGTTGCGACCAGCGTCGCCCCGCGTTCGCGGGCGGCCTCGGTCAGGGCATCGATCGCCAGCCTTGCGCGCGTCGGATCCAGGGCGGACAGTGGCTCATCGACCAGCCATAGACTGGCCGGTGACACCAAGGCGCGGGCGAGCCCCACACGCTGACGCTCGCCGCCGGAGAGGCGGTCGACCCGGTCCCACAACTTGGTGCCGAGGTCGAAGCGCGACAGGGCAGCGTACGCCTCCTCGATGCCCAGCGGATAGACCAGCGAACGCAGGCTGGCCCACAGCGACATGGCCGGCAGCCGCGCGGCGCACACGGCAGTCACCACGCGCTGACGCGGAGGCAAGGGCGGCGTTTGCGGCGCGAGGAAGAGGCGCCCCCGCAACCGCTGCAATCGGCGCACGGACAATTGCCAGGGATCGCTCCCATCGAGTGCGAGCCGACCTTCGGCTGGCTTCAGCGCGCATGCAAGCGCATGTAGCAACGTCGTCTTGCCTGCGCCGGACGGCCCGATGACCGCCACCTGCTCGCCGGCAGCCACCTGCAATCCGATCGGCCGCAGCGCCGGCGGTGCATCGGCTGCCGCGGCAGGATGTCGAACCGCAAGGCCCGAGATTTCGACTCGCATCCCGGAGAGGCTACGCGACTACTTGATGAGCCCGGCGCTGCGACCTGCCGTCTCCAGCCCCTTGTAGTTCTCGGCCTTGGTCGGAGTGTAGCGCGTCGCCCGATTGAGCGTCAGAATCTCCTTGCCCTCGGGCGTATCCATGCTGAGGTCGAGCAACGCCTTGGTGACGCGCTCGCGCAATTCCGCGGGCATGGACGCGTGCACCGACCAGTTGTAGTTGAAGAACGGAGGCGTGGTGTAGAACACGTCGACCTTGGACGTATCCACGCGCTTCTCGGCAACGAACTTGCGCCAGACGGTAATGTCCAGCGCCGCCGCATCGACCCGACCGCTCACCACCGAGGCAATCGTCGCATCGTGCGCGCCCGAGTAAGCAACGCGCTTGAAGTCGCGCTCAGGCTCGACACCCGCCTGGAGCAGGAAAGTGCGCGGCATGAGATGCCCCGAGGTGCTCGACTGGGAACCGAAGCTCACCTGCTTGCCCTTGAGTTCGCCGAGCTCCTTGAAGCCGGCGCTCTTCTGTGCAATGAACACCGAGCGGAACTGCGTATCCTCTTCGCGCTGGGCGATCGGGATGATCTTGCCGCCCGAGCGGATCTGCGCCTGCACATGCGTGAAGCCGCCGAACCACACCATCTCGACCTGCGAATTGACCAGGGCTTCGACGGCAGCCGGGTAATCGTTCACCGGCGTGAACTCCACCTTCATGCCGAGTTGTCTTTCCAGATACTTCACCAACGGGCCGAACTTGCGCAATTGCTCGGTGGCCGCTTCTTCCGGAATCGTCGTGACCCGAAACACCTTCTGCGCATGCGCGCTGCCGATCATCGCAACGCACGCAAGCAACGCAATGAAGCCACGCACCAGGAGAGACAACGACCCACATTCAAGACGGTGTAAAGACAATTTCATGGCGGTTCCCGAGGGATGGATGTGGATGACAGGACGACAAGCGGGTGAGTATGTGCGAGCGGCAAGTCGAAGGTCAACCCCGAGCCCATTGTGCTCGCGCCCGGGGCCGGAAGGAACTCGGGATTTGACCCGGGCCCTGCTGCAGCCGATCTCGATACGGTGCCCCACTCGTTCGCCGAAACAATGGACCTGCGACCCCTTAGAGTTCGCCGAGCCGCCCCTCTTCGCGTGCAACCTTCTCGACGACCCGAATGACCTGAAGCGTCGTCGGCATGCCGCAGTAGGCCGTCGAGTGGACGACGATCTCGAGTACGTCTCGCGCCGTCGCGCCGAGCAGCATCGCGCCGCGGATGTGGTTCGCGAGCTGGACCGGCTCGT
>JBIKKL010000271.1:0-6515 GCA_044360365.1 Burkholderiales bacterium
GTCGAGGAGAATCTCCTCGTGTACGGCCGCTACTTCGGTCTGCCGGATCAAACCATCAAGGCGCGCATTCCGGATCTGCTCGACTTCGCCGGTCTCGCCGCCCGCGCTCGAGCACGCATCAACACGATCTCGGGAGGCATGAAGCGCCGGCTCACGCTGGCACGCGCGCTCGTCAACGATCCCGATCTCATCTTCCTGGACGAACCCACCACGGGGCTCGATCCGCAGGCGCGCCATCTGATCTGGGGCCGGCTGAAGCAGCTTCTCGGCGAGGGCAAGACGATCTTCCTCACCACCCATTTCATGGACGAAGCCGAACGCCTGTGCGACCGCCTCTCGGTGCTCGATCACGGACGCATCGTGGCGTCCGGCGCCCCGCGCGATCTCGTTTCGCAGCACATCGAACCGCAGGTGGTCGAAGTCTACGGTGATGGGGCCGAGGACTGGGTACGGCAGTACGGCGAATCCCTGGCCCGACGGTGCGAGTACAGCGGCGAGACCGTCTTCTGCTACACCACCGATGCGGCTGCGCTCGTCACCGCCCTCGAATCGAGACCGGAGCTTCGCTACATGCATCGGCACGCGAATCTGGAAGACGTGTTCCTGAAGCTCACCGGGCGCGAATTGCGCGACTGAGGCCGACGTCAGCATGAGTACGAACATCTACCGCGTTCCGCGCTTCAGCCTGCGCTTCATCCCGATCTGGCGCCGGCACTTTCTCGTCTGGCGCAAGCTCACGATCCCGTCGCTCCTCGGCAATCTCGCGGACCCGCTGATCTACATGCTCGGCTTCGGCTACGGTCTTGGCGCGATGCTGCCCGACATGGGCGGCACGAGCTATATCGCATTCATCGCAGCCGGCACCGTGTGTTCGAGCACGATGATGACCGCGTCGTTCGAGGCGATGTATTCGAGTTTCTCGCGCATGCATGTTCAACGCACGTGGGACGCCATCCTGAATGCCCCGGTGGACCTCGACGATGTCGTCGTCTCGGAGGTCGTGTGGGCTGCGTCGAAAGCGCTTCTCTCCGGTGTCGCCGTGCTCACGGTCGCAGCGATCCTCGGGCTGGTTCAAGGCTCGCTCGCGCTTTGGATCGTGCCGCTGATCGTGCTCGTCGGCATCACCTTCGCGAGCTTCGGCCTCGTTATGACGGCGCTGAGCCCGAGCTACGACTTCTTCATGTACTACTTCACGCTCGCCATCACGCCCATGATGTTGCTGTGCGGTGTGTTCTTCCCGATCGAACAACTGCCCGGCTTCGTGCAGACCGCAACGAATTTTCTGCCGCTCACGCACGCGGTGGCCCTCGCGAGGCCGCTCATGAACGGCGTCGTGCCCGCTGCCGCCGTCGAACACTTGCTGGTGCTCGCGACCTTCGCCGCTGCCGGCTTCTATCTGGCACTGATACTCACGCGTCGACGGCTGTTGAAGTAGTTCCTATCACGACCTAGGCGGATCGTCCGATGGCAAGCCTGCACCGACAGTCTAGAATCGCCCCATCGACTTCGCATCGGACGCCTCATGCTCTGGGTCAAATCCTTTCACGTGATCTTCATGGTGACCTGGTTCGCTGGCCTCTTCTATCTGCCCCGACTGTTCGTCTATCACGCCATGTCCGAAGATCCGACGAGCATCGAACGCTTCAAGGTGATGGAACGCAAGCTCTTCTACGGCATCATGACCCCTGGCGCGCTGATCACGGTGGCGCTCGGCCTATGCCTATGGCTGGGGTACGGCTTCACCGGCGGCTGGATGCACGCGAAGTTTGCGCTGGTGCTCGTGCTGATCGCCTACCACGCGTATTGCGGCAAACTGCTGGTCGACTTCAAGCACGATCGCAATACGCGCAGCCACGTGTTCTATCGCTGGTTCAACGAGTTTCCGGTCATCCTCCTGATCGCGATCGTGGTGCTGGTGATCGTGAAGCCCTTCTGAACGTGCGCGATACAAATGCTTTGGCCCATTTCAGCGTCCCGTGCCGGTCTGCGAAAGACCCGAATCGTGCTCCTGATGATCGCGGCAATGGCGCCGGTGCTCGAGGCCGACGCACAAGCCGTCACAGCGCGCATCGTGATGCAAAGCTCCCCGCTCGCGGGTTTTCGCCACTACGAAGCCCCGAATCTTTGGGGAGACATCCAGCCCGGCGACCCGCTTGCGCTCGTTCGCGAACCGGACAATCCCCACGACCGCAACGCCGTGCGCGTCGAATGGCGCAGCTTCAAACTGGGCTACGTGCCTCGTCTGGAGAATGCCGGTGTTGCTCGTCAGATGGATCGCGGTGCGGCGCTTGCCGCCCGGGTGAGCAAGGTGCAGATGACGCGAGCACCCAACAAGCGCATCGAATTCGAAATCTATCTGCCCCAATGACCACGCCAACTCTCCGCAACGAACCGAACCGATGAACGAGCAGCGCTACTTTGCGCCCTGTCCGCGCGGCCTCGAAGCGGCGTTGGTCGATGAACTCGCAAGCCTCGGCGCGCGCCTTCCGCAAGCCACCGATGGGGGTGTCGCGTTTCACGGCGACATGCATCTCATGTACCGGGCCAATCTCGAATGTCGGCTCGCGAGCCGCATTCTTCTTGCCGTCGGCGAATGCGCGTACCGCAGCGAGGAGGACATCTACCGCTACGCCCGCAGCCTGCCCTGGCCGACATTATTCGACTGCAAGCGGACGATACGGGTCGCGTTGTCCGCCTCGCGCTCGCCGCTGCGCAGCCTCGACTTCGCCACCCTGCGCGTGAAAGACGCCGTGTGCGATGCGTTTCGTGACGCTGCCGGTGAGCGCCCAAGTGTGGACACGCGCATTCCCGACGTGCGCATCCACGTCTTTCTCGACGCATCGAAGGCAAGCCTCTACGTCGACACCTCGGGCGAGCCGCTGTTCAAGCGCGGCTGGCGTACTTCGGAAGTCGATGCGCCGCTGCGCGAGAACCTGGCGGCAGGCATGCTTCGGCTCGCGGGCTGGCAGCCGGGCACTCCGCTCCTCGATCCGATGTGCGGCGGCGGCACGTTCCTGCTGGAGGCCGCCACGATCGCCCTGGGGATCGCGCCGGGCGCGCAGCGCGGTTTCGGATTCGAACGACTCCGCGCCTACGACGCCACGTTGTGGCGGGAGATTCGCGCCGAGTCCGATCGTGCGCGCCAACGCATCGAGCAACTGCCTCTCTTCGGCTCGGACCGCGACCCGCGCGCCATCGGCGCCACGCGCATGGCCTTCCATCGAGCCGGTCTCGACGATGTCGCGCATCTCGATCGCACCGACATCCTGGAACTCGAACCGCCCGCATCGGAAGGAATCATGCTGTTCAATCCTCCGTACGGCGTACGGATCGGCGAGCAGGCGGAGCTTGCCGCCCTTTATCCCAAACTGGGTGATCGATGGAAGCAGCGCTTCGCGGGCTGGCGCTGCTGCGTGTTCACCGCAGATACGCGCTTGCCGAAACTGGTCGGCCTCAAGCCCTCGCGACGCATCCCGCTCTACAACGGCGCGATCGAATGTCGACTCTATATCTTCGAGATCGTGAGCGGCAGCATGCGCGGCAGGCGCACCGAGGGATCGACCCAAGAATCTGCATTACGCGAACAGGGCGTTGCGGGCGACGAGCGACAAGCCTGAAAACACCAGCAAGCCGTAGACGATCTTCAGCAGCCCCGCGGTCGGAATCGTCGAGTGCAGCCGATTGCCGATCACGATCCCCAGCACCGCAGCCGGACCGAACATGAGCAATCCGGGAACGAGTTCCGGTTCGAACAGGAGCCCTGCGGCCAGGAACACCACGAGGCGGATGGCGAGATTGAAGCCGACGCCGACGCTCACCGTCGCCAGCAGCTTCGCCTTGTCGACGATGCGCCGCGTGATGTAGATGGCCACGGGCGGCCCACCCATGCCGAACATCGTGCCCGTCGCTCCACCCATGAAGCCGGCAAGCGGCGCCCAGCGGCGAGACACCTGCCCCTTGGGCGGGGGCGCAACAAGGCTATACGCACCGTAGCTTGCGATGAAGAGTCCCAGCGCGATCACGATCGCAGTCTTGGGCAAGCTGACGAGCAAGGTGACTCCCGCCGTCGCCCCGATGAGCGAGAACGGCAGGAGCCACGTCAGTTCGCTGCGATCGGCCAGTGCGCGTCGACGCCAGCTCATCAGCACCGAGCAGCTCAGGTCGAGCACGCAGGCGAGCGCGAGGACGAACGGCACCGGATAGAAATGCGAGAGGATCGGTACGGTCATCAACGAAGCGCCGAAACCGGTGATCCCGAATACGATATAACTGGCAGCAATGATCGCCAGGCCGGCAAAAGCGGCAGTCGGCTGATCGAACGGAAACAATCGAACACTCCCTGGGGCACGACGCGGCGCTTCGACCCACGCCGATCCGCCGATGGTATAGCACGACACCGCTTCGCACGACTTTCGCGCGCAACGCCCTGTCGATCCGGAGTGTCGCCGAGCGACTAGTCGGCGTCCGAGCGTGAACACGAGGAAACCACCATGAAATACCTTTGCCTGCTTGCCGCCGAGAAAGTCATGGAGCAGATGACCGACGAGGAAGCGCAGGCTCACTACGCGGAATACCGCGAGTACATCGCCTCCATCCAGGCCAGCGGCCATTACGCGGGCTGCAATCGACTGCTTCCCCCCAGCACGGCGACGACCGTGCGGGTGCGCCAGGGGCGGGTGACGACGACCGATGGGCCCTTCGCTGAAACCAAGGAGCAGCTGGGCGGCTACTTCGTGATCGACGCGCGCGACTTGAACGAGGCGATCCAGATCGCGGCACGCATCCCCTGCGCCCGGATCGGAAGTGTCGAGATTCGTCCGATCGCGGACGATCCGCAGACGCTGCAAGCGCTCGGTCTCGCGGCCGGCTGATTTCTTTCGCGCAACGCGCGATGGCGGGCAACGATATCGACAGCCAACGATCTGCGAACGACATTCGTCGCCAGATCGACGCGCTGTATCGCGCCGAGTCCCGGCGCGTGCTCGCGACGCTGGTCCGCCTCCTGGGCGGCTTCGACATCGCCGAGGAAGCACTGCACGATGCGTTCATGGCCGCGGTCGCGCAATGGCCGAGCGAGGGGATTCCCGACAATCCTCGCGCATGGCTCGTCTCCGCCGGACGCTTCAAGGCGATCGACAAGATCCGCCGTCGCGCCCGCTTCGATGCCTCGCTGGCCGAGATTGCGCTGACACTCGGCACCGACGAGGAGACCGCACCGAGCACGGATCCGGAAAGCGTCGAGGACGATCGCCTGCGGCTCATGTTTACATGCTGTCACCCCGCATTGTCGCCGGACGCACAGGTGGCCCTTACCCTGCGCGAGGTGTGCGGCCTCACCACCGAGGAAATCGCCCGCGCGTATCTCACGCCCGCGCCCACGCTCGCGCAGCGCATCGTGCGGGCGAAGAACAAGATCCGCGATGCCCGCATCCCCTATGAAGTACCGGAGCGCAGCCAACTTCCCGAACGACTGGACAGCGTGCTGCGAGTGATCTACCTCGTGTTCAACGAGGGCTACTATGCGAGCAGCGGCGATACGCTCACGCGCCACGATCTGAGCGCCGAGGCGATCCGCCTCGGACGGCTGCTGGTCGAACTGCTGCCCGAGCCGGAGGCGCTCGGCCTGCTTGCCCTGATGCTTTTGTCGGAATCGAGGCGCGTCGCCCGCGCCACCGCCGAAGGCGACATCGTCCTGCTGGAAGACCAGGATCGAATGCTGTGGGACGGCGCGTTGATTGCAGAGGGCACGGCCCTCGTTGAACGCATCCTGCTCGGACGTCGCTTCGGCCCTTACACCTTGCAAGCTGCCATCGCAGCGGTCCATGCCGAAGCCAGAGACGCGTCGTCGACCGACTGGGCGCAGATCGCCGCACTATACGATGTGCTTGCGCGCACCGATCCTTCGCCGATCATCGAGCTCAATCGTGCGGTCGCGATTTCGATGCGGGACGGGCCGGCTACCGGGCTCGCAGTCATCGAAACCCTGATCGAGGGCGGCGAACTGGCCCAGTATCATTTCGCTCATGCAGCAAGGGCCGACCTCTATCGGCGCCTCGGAAAGGTCGATGCTGCCCGCAATGCCTACGAACGAGCGCTCGACCTTGCGCGCATGGAACCGGAACGCCGCTTCCTGCGGCGCCGGCTTGACGTTCTCGCCGGAAAATCGCCGATGTCGATACCGTCCGCTTCCGTTCGATTACGCCGTACACCCCCCGCAAGGTAGCCGCTATGCCCCGCGTCGTATTCACCGCGCATCTGCGCCGCCACGTCGCCGTGCCCGAACTGAACGTTGCGGGAGCTACGGTCGCCGAAGCGCTCGCGGCCGTGTTCGCTCGATCGCCCGAAGTGCAGGGCTACGTCCTCGACGATCAGGGCGAACTGCGCAAGCACGTGGCCGTGTACGTCGATGGGCGCAAGATTTCGGATCGCAGCCGTTTGAGCGATCCGGTGAACGATACGTCGGAGATCTGGGTCCTGCAGGCGCTCTCGGGCGGGTGATCTGCACGTCGTCGTGT
>JBIKKL010000272.1:0-6499 GCA_044360365.1 Burkholderiales bacterium
GTTTACGCCAGGCCGGGTGCCGGGATCGATACAAAATTCGCCTACCGACGCCCGGATTCGGATATTTGGCGCCGATTCCCGCCTGGCACCCGACTTGCTCCTGCCTGGGAGTGAAAACTCGGGGAGCTTCCTCGGGGTTTCGACCCTCCTCCTTTGGTAGCGACTTTCGGGCACACTTCGATGTGCCCGTTTTTTTGCGCGTTTCGCAGCGTGACGATGCAGGGGTTCGGAAAAAAAAGCCGCGTGAAACGTAACTTCAAGGGATTTCATTGAACCACCGACACGGCGGGGGCGCTCCCCCCCCGGCACCCGCCGCTGCCGGTGTGAAGCGCAACGATTGGCGGGCGCTGCGCACCCTGCTGCCCTACCTTGCGGAATTCAAGTGGCGGGTCGCGATTGCGCTCGCGTGTCTCTTCGCTGCGAAATCGGCCAATGTCGGCGTGCCGCTCGTGCTGAAGGAGATCGTCGATCGTCTCGGCGGTGCAGGCTCGGTCGCCCTCGTGTTGCCGGTTGCATTCCTGATCGGCTACGGCCTGCTGCGGCTTTCGACGACGGTCTTCACCGAACTGCGCGAGTTCGTTTTCGCCAAAGTCACCCAGCGGGCCGTGCGCCGGATCGCCCTGGAAGTATTCAGCCACCTGCATAGCCTGTCGCTGCGCTTCCATCTGGAGCGCCAGACCGGCGGACTGACGCGCGACGTCGAGCGCGGCACGCGCGGCATTGCGTCCCTCATGGGTTATCTGCTTTTCAGCATTCTGCCCACGCTGGTCGAGATCGGCCTCGTGACGACGATCCTGCTGGTGAAATACGATCCGTGGTTTGCCGTGATTACCCTCGTCACGCTGACGATCTACATCGGCGCGACGGTGACGATCACCGGATGGCGCACCCAGTTCCGGCGCAACATGAACGAGCTGGATTCGAAAGCCAATACGCGTGCCATCGACAGCCTGCTCAACTACGAAACCGTCAAGTACTTCGGCAACGAGGAGTTCGAACGCCGGCGCTACGACGAGGCGATGCAGCGCTGGGAGCGTGCTGCAATCCTGTCGCAAACGTCGCTGTCCGCGCTGAATGCGACGCAGAGTGCGGTGATCGCGATCGGTGTCACGCTGATCATGTGGCGCGCATCGTCGGCAGTCGTCGCGGGCACGATGACGCTCGGCGATCTCGTGCTCGTCAACGCATTCATGATCCAACTGTACATCCCGCTCAACTTTCTGGGCGTGGTGTATCGGGAGATCACTCAATCGCTGGCCGACATGGAGCGCATGTTCGCGATGCTGCGTCAGCATCGCGAGGTCGAAGACAAGCCCGGTGCGCGAGTCCTGGCTGCAGGAGAAGGTCGCGTCCGCTTCGAACACGTCGACTTCGCGTACGACGAGCGTCGCAGCATCCTGCATGGGGTCGACTTCGAGATTTCGCCCGGGCATACGGTGGCAGTCGTCGGATCGAGCGGCGCCGGCAAGTCGACGCTCGCACGGCTGCTGTTTCGCTTCTACGACGTTAGCGGCGGGCGCATCACGATCGACGGCCACGATGTCCGCGACGTGACTCAGGCGAGCCTGCGTGCTGCAATCGGGATCGTGCCGCAGGATACCGTCCTCTTCAACGACACGGTGTACTACAACATCGCCTACGGCCGTCCCGATGCCACTCGCGAGCAGGTGATCGAGGCCGCTCGATCCGCTCATGTGCACGACTTCATCGTCGGACTGCCGGACCAATACGAAACCTCCGTCGGTGAACGCGGCTTGAAGCTTTCGGGCGGCGAGAAGCAGCGTATCGCCATCGCGCGGGCGCTCCTCAAGGGGCCGCGCATCCTGATCTTCGACGAGGCCACATCGGCGCTCGATTCGCGCTCTGAACGGGCCATTCAGGAAGAACTCGGGCGAATTGCTCGAGGCCGAACGACGCTTGTCATCGCCCACCGGCTGTCGACGATCGTCGATGCCGATCAGATTCTCGTCCTCGATCACGGGCGCATCGTGGAGCGCGGCACGCATGGCGAACTGCTGCGCAAGGAGGGTCTCTACGCCGGGATGTGGGCATTGCAGCAGCGCGAAGCGGCCGAGCGCGAAGTAGTCCGGGTGGACTCCGCGTCGCTTGCATTCCGGGCTTGACCCGAGCGACGGGCGTTTACGCCGTGATTGCCGATTCCGCGGCGTGGACCGGAAAGACGACCCCGACGTGCGTTCCCCGATCGCTGTCGCCGTTGCGGATGTGGATGGTTGCGGAATGAAGCTCCGCGATCTCGCGGACGATTGCGAGTCCCAGGCCGCAGCCATGAGGATCGTTGGCGCCCAGGCGCTGAAAGCGGTCGAAAACGTGCGCTCGATGCTCCGGCGGGATGCCTGGACCGTCGTCCTCGACGCTCAGCTCCGCCTCGTCGCCCCTGCGCGCCACCGTCACTGTGACATGCCCGTCCGTGGGCGTATAGCGCAGGGCGTTGTCCAGCAGATTACTGAGCAGCTCGCGCACCAGCACCGCATTGCCTCGAACCAGGACGGGCGATGTTTCGGGGTTTGCGCCGAGGTCGATCGATGCCTCGATCGCGCGCGGTACAAACTCGCTCGTGACCTCACGCGAAAGTGCGGCGAGATCGAGACTGTGCATCGTGGCCGCAAGGCCCGATTCGGGCTCGGCGCGTGCCAGGGCGAGCAACTGGTTGGCAAGATGCGTGCTGCGATCGGCGGCGAGCATGAGCGTTCGAACGCGCTCCCGCATGCCCTCGACGGTACCCTCGCGTAGTGCGAGTTCTGCGTGCGTCTTGAGGCCGGCCAGAGGTGTGCGCAGTTGATGTGCGGCGTCTGCGATGAACTTGTGCTGCGCGGTGATCGCCCGCTGCAGCCGCGTCATGAGATCGTTGATTGCGCGGATCAGCGGCCTGACTTCGTTCGGTGCGTCGGGTTCGTCGAGCGGGGTGAGATCACGGTGTGAACGGGATTCGATCTGGGTGCGCAGCCGCCCGAGCGGGAGCAGGCCGTGACCGACGCCAACGTAGACGGCGACGCTCACCATGGCGATCAGGATGAGCTGCCATGCGATGACGGCCATGAAGATGTCACGCTGCAGAATCTCGCGGCGCAGCAGGGTTTCGGCCACCAGCACGGTTGCAAGGGCTTCCTCGTCGTCATGGCCGTAAGGCACGCCCAGGACGACCAGACGCACGGCGTGATTCTCGTACGAGCCGTAGTAGAAGGTGGGACGTCGGTTCGGCGTGACCGGAGGCAGAGGCAGGTCCGGTTTGCCGACGACGATCCGGCCTTCGCTCGAGTGCACGGAGTAGTACACGCGATCCGGTTCTCCGCCCATGAGCATGTCGGCGGCCGCCGGTGGCAGATCCACGTGCAGCGCCTCATTCTTCCATTGCATCCGCCGCGACAGATCGAGTGCCGAATCGTATAGGGCGCGGTCGTAGGCCTTGGTCACGAAATCGACCGCGAGCTTGTAGGCGACCAGCGCGGAACAAACGAGCGCGAGCGACAGCGGCAGGATCAGCCAGAAGACGAGCTGGCGTCGCAGGGAGCGTTCGGCGAACATCGCCATCGTGTACCTGCCTAATGTCCTGAGTCAGAAATTCGCTGACCAAAAGCGCCGAGAATCGACGCCATACTTTGTCGGAAATCCTCGCCAGGTGTCCAACTTGAGGGGCGGTTTCCTTCGCGTCTTGCGCCGATTTCGACACTTTTGTCGATGATGCAGTAGCGATACCGTTCGGCAATGTGTCAACGAATCTCCGACAGGCTGTTAGCGTCCGCTCGGCTTGTCGAGCAGATAACCCAGGCCCCGCACGGTGCGAATCGTGATGTCGGCGCAATCGAGCTTCTTGCGCAGGCGGTGGATGTAGACTTCGATGGCATTCGTCCCGGGCTCTTCGCCCCAGCTGCTCACCTGTTCGGCGAGATGTTCCTTGCTCACCACGCGCCCGACGTTGAGCAGCAAAGTCTCGAGCATCGACAATTCGCGGGCAGAGAGTTCGATGGCGTGACCGTCCACCAGCGCGCGGCGTCCTATCATATCGAAGCCGAGTCGACCGTGGACGATCTGCGGATTTGCACCGAACTTGCCCCGTCGTACGAGCGCCCGCACCCGGGCTTCCAGTTCGGGCAAATCGAAGGGTTTCGTCAAGTAGTCGTCCGCGCCGAGGTCCAGTCCCCTGACCCGATCGTCGAGCGCATCGCGCGCGGTAAGAATGAGCACGGGTGCGGTGCCGGCCTGCCCGCCCCGGTGCCGCAGTTTGCGCAAGACTTCGAATCCATCCATGCCGGGCAGACCCAGATCGAGAATGACCAAATCGTAGGACTGCGAAAACAGCATGTGATCCGCGGTCAGACCGTCGGTCGCCAGGTCGACGGCGAAGCCGATCGCACCAAGCGAACGGGACAGGCCGTCAGCCAGAAGCGGGTCGTCCTCGACGATGAGCATGCGCATCGGATGTGCTGTTGAAGATGAGGCACGCGCATTGTTCATCAATATCGCGGGATACTGCAACTCGCCGGGAAGCGTAAGATTCGCGTAAGGATGCTTACGTATCTTTCCCGACGCAATCTGTTGGTTCCTCCTCGGGAAGTTGGCGTTCGGGTGTCAAGCAGCTGCCCGCTCGGTAACTTCCCTTGCCACGCCGCCCCGATGCAACATGGGGCGGCGTCTTTCTTTGCGCGCGCCGAACGTCGGCAGGCAGTCCCGCCTACGTGCGTACGCGAGCCGAGTCGAGTGAACTTTTCGTGACGATTCCTGATTTAATTTGGTATCTTAGCGGCTGTTTCTGAAGTCTCTTTTGAGGACATCGGCCAGTGAGAAATTTGGTGCTGATCGTGGTCGCGCTGATGTTGGGGAGCGCGGGGTCCTGGGCGAACCCGCCCGCGGAAAAGAAGCCCGTGGCAAAGTCCTCGCAGACCACCGCCAAGAAGGCCGCAGCAAAGGCCAGGCAGGTGGTCAAGAAGCCAGCGCAGCGCGTTGACGTAACCTACCGCAAGAAGGCTGCGGTCGGGGCAGCCGCTGCGGGGGCTGCCACAGCGGCTGCCAACACGAGCAAGCCGTCGGAGAGCGGTACCGGCGGCCCCGATTTGAAATCCTCGTCCGTCCTCGTGCTCGATGCGAACGACGGCAGTACGCTCTACGAGAAGAACTCGGGTCACGTTACGGCGATCGCCTCCATCACCAAGCTCATGACGGCGATGGTCGTGCTCGATGCCGGGCTCGATCTGGATGAGCCGATCCGTATCGAGCGCGCGGATATCGACCTCCTCAAGCACACCGGATCGAGATTGCGCATCGGCGCGACGTTTTCGCGCCGCGACTTGCTCCACCTGGCGCTGATGTCCTCCGAGAACCGTGCGGCCAGTGCGCTTGGGCGCAATTATCCGGGCGGGCTCGAAGCGTTCGTGACCCGCATGAACACCAAGGCAGCTGCACTCGGCATGCGCAGCAGCCGCTTCGTCGAGCCGACGGGGCTGTCGAGCGAGAACGTGTCGACCGCCGAAGACCTGGCGGCCATGGTCCGCGCGAGCCATGCCTATCCGCTCATCCGCGAGTTCTCCACCGCAGCGAATGGCCAGTTCCACACGACCGATACCGGGCAGGTTTACGGGTTTTCGAATTCGAACGGCCTCGTCCGTACGCCTGCATGGCAAATCGATGTCTCGAAGACCGGCTATATCTCCGAGGCGGGACAGTGCCTGGTGATGCAGGCGACGATCAAGGCCCGCCCCGTCATCATCGTGCTGCTCGATTCCTGGGGGAAGTACACCCGCATCGGCGACGCCAATCGAATCAAGAAGTGGCTCGAAAACGGCACGCTGCTGGCCGGGCATGCCCATGCAGGCTGATCGCCGGCGCGCCCGAGCGGCGCCGGCGGGATGAGCGGGCTCATCGAATTCCACGATCGTGCGCCGGTCGGCGATGACTTCCTGCGCGACGTCCTGCACGGATTGACGGGTACGCCGAAGTCGCTCGTGCCCAAGTACTTCTACGACGACGTCGGTTCGGCACTGTTCGAAGCCATCTGCGCGCTGGAGGAGTACTACCCCACACGAACGGAACTCGCCATGATGGAGGCGCATGCGAGCGCCATGGCAGCGTGCATTGGGCCGGAATGCGCGCTCATCGAGTTCGGCAGCGGTGCCAGTCGCAAGAGCCGACTGCTGATCGCCGCGAGCCAGCCGAGCGTGTACGTGCCGATCGACATTTCGCGCGAGATGCTGCGCTTGTCCGTCGAAGTGCTGCACCGCGGCTTCCCCGATCTGCCGATTGTGGCGGTCTGTGCCGATTACTCCGCGGCGTTCGGCCTCCCGTCGCTCGATCGGTATGGGGCCCGCCGCCGCGTCATGTATTTTCCGGGATCGACCATAGGCAATTTCGATCCACCGGATGCCGTGGCCTTCCTTCGTCTGTTGACCCGGCTGGCCGGGCCCGGCGGCGGCCTGCTGGTTGGCGTCGATTTGCGCAAGGACAAGGCCATGCTGGAAGCCGCCTACGATGATCCCCAGGGCGTCAC
>JBIKKL010000273.1:0-6495 GCA_044360365.1 Burkholderiales bacterium
AGCGGTTCGAGGTGTCGCGCCGCCTCGTGCGGAAAATCCGCGAAGAACCGTTGCGTGAGGGCGGCGAGTGCCGGTTGGGCAGCGGCGTTCATGCGTCGTCCGGCAGCACGCGTCTGACCGTCGGCAGAACCGCCAGCGTTGCAGAACTCAATCCGGACACGATGCCCCAGTAGCTGCTTGCCAGCGTGCCGGTCAACGAGGCCGTCTGCCGATCCGGGATCGGGTTGCGACTGCGGGAGCGCCGCGCGCGCGTCAATGACACTCGTCGCAGCACGCCGATCAATCGCTGCTCGCGGTCCAGGACCGGCAGCGACTGTGCACGCTCCCAGTGGGCAGCGCCTCGCAAGGAGGACAACGGCATCATCGAGGCGAGCGTACCAACTGCGGGCCGGGCGAGCGTGCCGATCAGGGCGCGCGAATCGGCCTTGAGCAGCGCGTGCAAACCGACGCAGCCCTGCAGGTGCTGCGCGGCATCCACCACGAATATCTGCTCGATCGCGGCCTCGGGCATTGCACGCAGCTGGTCGAGGACAGCCGCGACATTCGCCGTCGACGGCACGGCGACGATCTCGGTGTCGGTCCATGCGCCGACGGTGTCGTCCGGGAATCCGAGCAGCATCTGCATTGCGATGGCCGCTGCCGCGGGCATGCCTGCAATGAGGCGGGTGCGCAATGCGGCGGGAATGTGGCGCAGGATGGCCACGGCGCTTTGAGTGCTCGCCGCCGTGGCGAGCGACACAGCATGCGGCTCCGGGAGATTCGTGAGGATTCTCGCCGCCGCCGTCGGCAACATGGCCGACAGGGCGCCAGCACCCTGAACGGGTTCGGCGAGCGCGAAGAACTCGCATGCTTCCTGAGTCGGCAGGCTTTCGAGCACACGCGCAGCTTCGGCGGGGTGCGCCTTAAGAAACGCTGCCGCCAGCTCGAAGCTATGCGCCATGGTGGGCATTCCCCAGCAGGACTATGGGTTCGTCGTTGTACACCCGACCGGGCAGAATGACCCGCCCCTCGGCCGTTTCGAGCACCAGTCCGGTCGCCGTGATGTCCAGGATGCGGCCTTGATGTCCGGCGGTACGCACGGTTTGACCGATGGCGAAAGCCTGGCGCAGATAATGCGCGCCGATCAGGTTGGCGATGAAATCGCGCGACCCGAGGCCCACCGCCAGCGCGACCCCGCCTGCGATGACCCCGCCGAGCGCCGCAGCGAAGATGGCAAGAAAGGTGACGCGGATGCCGATCTGGTCCGCTCCGACGAGGACTGCGCCGGTGAGTACGGTGATCTGGACGGCACGTGCCAGCAGCGCCCGCTGTGCAGTATCGATCGCCGGCGACGTGGCCTGGACGAGATTGGCGAGAAAGCGCGACAGCAGCACCCCTGCAACTACGATCAGCACCCCGGCCGCCAGTGTGGGCAGGTAGGCGACCAGTCGGGCCAGCCAGTCGGTAAACGTGGTCAGCTCGAGCACGTGGGTGGCCGCCGTCACGAAGACGAGCATGGCGCCCCAGAACACGATCGCGCCGATGATGATCGAGGCGCGACGGATGCGTACCGGTTCGAGACCGCTGTGGGGGCCGATGCGCGCAGCCAGTGTTTCCACAAGAAGGACGGCGCGCATGGTCAGCGCGCGCAGCAGGCGCGCCAACAGCCAGCCGACAACCAGCAGCAGCAGCGCGCCGAGCAGACTGGGAAGCGAGGCGAGAATGCGCTCGACGATGTCGGAACCGGCGCGCCGCAGCGCCTCGCTCAGCGCATTCATCGTTCGGCGCGGCTCATGGTCATGTCAGCGGGTGCACGACCATGCTGCTCCGGGCTCAGGCGCCGGGACGCCGTGCCTGTGCGACGCCGATCATGCTGTCGCGCGTGACCAGGGCCGCGAGTTCGGTCTCGCTCATGCCCTCGGTGTTTTCCGGGCGCATCGGGACGACGAGATAGCGCAAATCGGCCGTCGAATCGTGTACGCGCACCGCCATGCTGTCGGGCAAATCGGTGCCGAACTCCGCCAGCACGGTACGCGGTTCGTTCACGACACGCGAACGGTAGGCGAAGCTCTTGTACCAGGCCGGTGGGAGACCCAGCAAGGCGCGCGGATAGCACGAGCAGAGCGTGCAGACGACGACGTTGTGTACGTCCGGCGTGTTCTCCACTGCGACGAGTTTCAGATCGCTGATGCCCAGATCGAGCCCGAGGCTCTGGCAGGCGGCGTTGGCGTCCGCCAGCAGGCTGCGCTTGAAGGCCGGATCGATCCAGGCGCGGGCGACGACCTGCGAGCCCCGCGCCGGGCTGCGCGTATCCATGTCCTCGACGGCGGCGCGTATCTCGTCGGCGGTGAGAATGCCTTTCTCGATCAGCAGTTCGCGCAGTGCGATCTCCATGCGCCGCGGATAGGTGAGGGTGTCGTCGGCGTCGGGCTGGAAGGGGTGCTTCTGCCCGGGGGGATGCCGGTGATCATGATGATCGTGGCCGTGATCGTGGTCGTGATGATCGCTCATGTGCGTGCGGCCTCCGTCGTTGCCGGCGCCGCAGCGGGCTCCAGCCAGTGATCGTAGATATCGATGTCGAGCGTATCCTGCGCCGGCCCGGCGTAATCCGGCGTACCCGGCCGAAAATAGGCGAGTTCCTCGGGGTTCTTGAAGTGGCCGCAGAAGCGCTCGATCACGCCTTCCTGGCCGCGGATGTACCACGGCGTGCGGATGTGGCCGGGGGCGTCGACCTTGCGCACGCGCACGCGGTCGCCGGGTTGGAAGCGTTGGGCGGGTGTGGTCATGGCAGTTGATTCGGGCGCTTTTCGACCTCGGCGAGCTTGTTGGTCAGCTCCTCGATCGTGATGACGCCGCGCAGGATCATGTTGTTGGCAAGCGCCTGGATGCGACGCTCGGCGTAGCTCGACCCGAGGTAGGTTTCGGCGCCGATCGTTTCCAGGGCGCGCCGGCCTTCGTCGCTGCGCGTGAGCTTCTTCGAGCCCAGGACCGAGATCAGCGCCTCCACGCGCTTCTCCCAGTGTTCGAGCTGATGCTCGTCGCGGTCGATCGGACCGGCGGGTTGACCGCCCATATCGTGGTAGTTGCGCATTGCGGCTCCTGAGCCTGGCATGGCGAAAGTCGGGGTCGCGTCGATTCTAGCAGCCTGTTGGATCCGATTTCACGAACGAGTTCGACAGATTGCCGTGCGCGTCCCCACAAGGGGCTGTACGACGTGCTGGCCGCTTTGCGTGGCCGGTGCGACAATGCGGCGAACCACAAGGCAGTGAACCCGGCAGTCGCCGGCGCGACGCATTGGAAATGCGATTGCTCGCGCGAGGGCGTACGCGCGAGCCGTGAGGTTTGCCGCCCGTTTCATCGCAACCCCGCAGACGAGGAAGGTACGCGTGGATACTCATCATCATCGCTATTTCAACGTGAACGGCATCCGTGCATCGCGGCTGGAAGATCCGCGCCTGATCACGGGCAAGGGCAACTATGCGTCGGACTGGAACCTGCCGGGGCAATTGCACGCGGCGTTCCTGCGCTCGGATCGCGCTCATGCCAGGATCACGAGGATCGACATCGAGGCGGCTCGGGCGATGCCGGGTGTGCGTCTGATCCTCACCGGTGCCGATGCCATCCAGGCCGGCTATACCAAGGCGCCGCACCAACTCAATTTCACCGGGGCGGACGGCAACAAGGCGAAGGTGCCCAACCGTGCGGTCATGGCGGCCGAGCGCGTGCGTTACGTCGGCGAGCCGATCGCGATCGTCGTGGCCGACACCGAGCTGCTCGCGCAGGATGCCGTCGGTGCCATCGCGATCGACTACGAAGATCTTCCGGTCGTCATCGGTGCGGAGGCCGCACTTGCCCCCGGTGCAGCGCAGATCCATGACGACGTCCCGGGCAACTGTTCGCTCGAAATGTTCGCCGGCGATCGCGAAGCCGCCGAGGAAGCTTTCAAGCGTGCCCATCACGTGACGCGGATGAAGGTCGACTGCACCCGGGTGACGCCTTCGCCGATGGAGCCGCGCGCCTGCCTGTCGACCTACGATGCGAGCGACGAGACGTTCACCATCCGGGTCTGCCTGCAGGGCATCCTCACGATGACGAACCAGATCGCCGCGTACATGAATCTGCCGAAGGAGAAGGTCAAGGTGCTCGGCAAGGACGTCGGCGGCGGCTTCGGACAGCGCAGCACGGTCTATCCCGAGTACGTCATGACGCTGCACGCGGCACGCGAGCTGGGCAAGCCCGTGAAATGGGTGTCGAGCCGCTCCGAAAGTTTCATGACCGATACGCACGGCCGCGCCAACGTCGGCGACGGCGAACTCGCGATGGACGCGAACGGACGCTTCCTGGCGATCCGCTTCGACTGGATCACCGATCAGGGCGCATACATCTCCGCGGGCGGCCCCGGCTACATCCGCAACATCATCAACTGTCTCACCGGCGTCTACGATATTCCGGTCGCGTTCTCGCGCTTTCGCGTCGCGCTGACCAACACCGGGATGGTGGCGGCGTATCGCGGCGCGGGGCGCCCCGATATCGCGTACGCGATCGAGCGGCTGGTGCAGCAGGCAGCACGCGAGATGAACATCGACCCGGCCGAACTGCGTCGTCGCAACTTCATTGCACCGGACAAGTTTCCCTACAAGACGGCGACCGGGACGGTGTACGAAGTGGCCGATCTGCCGGGGTTGTTGAACAAGGCACTGGAAGCGGCCGACTACGACGGATTCGAACAGCGCCGTGCCGCCTCGGCGGCGAAGGGCAAGCTGCGCGGTCGCGGCATGTCGACGGTGATCGAGGCGAGCGGGCTTGGCGGTGCGCCGAAGGACGAAATCCTGATCGAGGTCGGCACCGACGGTACGCTGACGGCGTACTCCGCCTCGCAGTCCCAGGGGCAGAGCCACGAAACCACGATGGCGATGATCATCGGCGATGCCATGGGCATCGAGCCGGAACGCGTGAAGCTGCGCCAGACGGTGCCGGAGAAGAACATCGTCGGCAATGCCTCGGGCGGATCGCGGACCATGGTCGGCGCCGGCAGCGCCTGCAAGATCACGGCCGACCTCCTGGTGGAGAAAGGTCGTTCGCTCGCCGCCGAAGAGTTCAATGTCGAACCCTCGCAAGTCGAGTATGCGAAGGGGGTCTATCGTGCCCGCGAGAGCGGCAAGACGACGACCCTCGCCGAGATTGCGCAGAAGCGCGAGTTCAGCGCTCGCGGCGACGGGAACTTCGGCTCGACCTGGCCCAACGGTTGTCACATCGCCGAGGTCGAGGTCGATCCCGATACGGGCAAGACCGAGATCGTCGACTACGTGGCCGTCGACGACTGCGGCGTCGCCGTCAATCATACGGTCGTCGAAGGTCAGGTCATGGGCGCAGTGACGCAGGGTGCAGGACAGGTGTTCGGCGAACACATCGTCTACGATCCGGAGAGCGGTCAGCTCATCACCGGCAGCTTCATGGATTACGTCATGCCCCGAGCAGGCCTGATTCGCGAGATCCGGATGGCCGAGCATCCGACCAAGTCGACGCTCTCGCCGCTCGGCGTGAAGGGCGTGGGCGAAGCGGGTTGTACCGCCTCGCTGGGCGCGCTGGCGAATGCAGTGCACGATGCCATCGCCGCGGTGGGCGCCGGGCCGCTCGACATGCCGCTTACGCCGTCGCGGGTGTGGCATGCGTTGCAAGCCGTGCGCGGCCGGCAGAAGTAAGGCTCGCCGGTCGGGATCGAGGCCTCGTGCTCGATCCCGGGCCGACGAATACGCGGGCCGGGCGCCGGCCTTGTGACCGAGTCCATCGAGATGCCGACATGGATCACGACGATCGCACCTGGGGTACGCTGCTTCGCCGCCGTGATGCACTGCGTCTGATCGCAGGTGCAGGCTTCGCTTCCCTTTGGCCAGGCATCACGAACGCGCAGGCGACCCACGCGTGCGTTGTGCGGCCCGAACAGACGGAGGGGCCGTATTTCGTCGACACGGGTCTGGTGCGCACGGACATTCGTGTCGATACGACTACCGGCATCGTGGAAGCCGGCGTGCCGCTCGAACTCGAATTTCGCGTCGGCCGTCTGCGGGAGGGCACGTGTTCGCCGCTCGCCGAGGCACGCGTCGAACTCTGGCAATGCAGCGCGCGCGGACTTTACTCGGGGGTTCGCGATCCCCATGCCGATACCCGCGGCCGAAACTATCTGCGCGGTTACCAGGTCGCCGACGCCGAAGGTCGTGCGCGATTCACGACGATCTATCCGGGCTGGTATCCGGGGCGTGCCGTGCATCTTCACTTCGCGATTCAGCTGGGGCGAGGTCTGCGGCGCGAGGTCTTCACGTCGCAGCTGTATTTCGACGACGCGCTTTCCGACCGCGTGTTTGCCGCGGCGCCTTATGTCGAGCGCTCAGGGAGTCGCGTGCGCAACGATGCCGATTTCATCTATCGTCGCGGCGGCCGGCAGTTGGAGTTGTCCGTTCGGTCCGTCGGAAATCGGCTGAGTGCGACTTTCGACATCGCCATGCAGTCGTAGCGCCC
>JBIKKL010000274.1:0-6484 GCA_044360365.1 Burkholderiales bacterium
TCGAGCGCAAGGACTTTCTCTTTCGCCATGTGCACAAGATCCCCCGCACGATGGCACGGCTCGACAAGCCGGTCATCGCCGCCATCAACGGCGCGGCTCGGGGTGCGGGCGTGGACATGGCACTCATGTGCGATCTGCGGGTGATGTCGGCATCCGCCACCCTGGCGGAGAGCTACATCAATGTCGGTCTGATTGCGGGCGATGGGGGGGCGTTCTATCTGCCTCGACTCATCGGCATCCCGAGAGCACTCGAACTCCTATGGACGGGGCGGGTCGTCGGGGCCGAGGAGGCCGAGCGTATCGGGATGGTCAGTCGCGTCGTTCCCGACGCGGAACTCATGGACGCCACCTACGAACTTGCGCGTTCGATTGCATCGATGCCTTACGAGGCTGTGCGGGCGTACAAACGGACGGTCTATCAAAGTCTCACGATGGATCTCGATGCGCATCTCGATCTGGTCTCGGCGCACATGTCGATCCTGCGCGATACACCCGAACACCGTGAACGGGTCGAAGCGTTTCTTCAGCGCAAGAAGAAGTGATCGGCCGAGCCCGGTCGGTCGAGGTGCTCGACCGACCGGGCCCGTCTCGCTACATCTTCAGCAGACGCTTCGCATTGCCGGATAGGATCTTCTCCTTGTCCTCGTTGGAGATCTGCAGATCCTGCATCCACTTCGTGCCCGGCATGTTGCGCACGAAAGGCCAATCGACGGAGTAGAGGATGCGGTCCGCGCCCATTTCCAGCATCGAGCAGATGAGCGCGGGCGTCGAGAAATTCCCGCTCGTCGTGATCCACACATTGCGGTTGAAGACATCGCGGAAGGCGATGGGAGGCGCCCCCGGGCGATTCAGGGCCATGTCGATGCGCCAGAGCAGGAAGGGCAGGCCTTCGCCGAGATGGCCCAGGATGATCTTGAGGTTGGGATACGCGTCGAACGCGCCGCTCAACACCATGCGCACGCCTTGGGTGGCGGTCTCGACGGTGAAGCCCCAGGCGGCATTGGTGAGCGACGGGTACTTCGCAACGTAGTCCTTGTAGTAGACATCGATGACAGCCGGATGTGGCACGGCCGGATGCAGATAGATCGGAACGTCCAGCGCCTGGGCGCGTTCCATGATCGGCCAGAAGCGCTTGTCATCGAAGAAGAGTCCGTTCGTCAGTCCGTGCACCATCGCCCCCTTGAATCCGAGCTTCAGCACGCAGCGCTCCAGTTCGTCGGCTGCCGCTGCCGGATCGGGAGTCGGCAGGGCCGCGAAGCCGGCGTACCGCGCGGGGTGACGCTTGACGGTCTCGGCGAGACGGTCGTTGACACCGCGAGCAAGGCGCACGGCCGATTCGGGATCGAGGCGCTGCGTCGACGGTGCGCTGTGCGAGAGCACCTGGACGTCGATGCCGGCTTCGTCCATCTCACCGAGCCGGATCTCCCCCAGATCGAAGAGTCGCCTGCGTATCTCGGGCGACCGGCCCTCCTGGGTATCGAACGTGGCGGTCAACTCATCGTCGCAATAGTGTTCTTCCAGGGCGATTACGAACTTGCCGGCGATGGTCATGCGATTCTCCTCGTCGTCGCGACGCGCTATGTGGGGGGCGCACATTATGCGTGCGCTACGAAGCGCATGACAATCGATGTCTGGGTCACGCTTCGCGTCGAGGCATCGACCCGCTACACTTCGCTTGCCGTCGCGGTCCTGTGCGAAGCAGGCAGCGACGGCGCGCATTTCGACATCATCTGGCAACGAGGTTGACACACGTGGCGAGCAAGCAGCTCAAGGGCGGGATCGCCTGTCATGTCGAGGGCAGCGGTCCGCCGCTGGTCCTCATCCATGGCGGCATGGGGTCCTGGACGCACTGGGTACGAAACATTCCCGTCTTGAAGGAACACTTCACCGTCTACGCGCCCGACATGCCGGGTCACGGCGATTCGATCGGCGTGCCGCCGGATGTTTCAGTCGACGACTACATGGCGATCGTGTGCGGTGCGATCGACGAGATTGCACAAGGCGGCAAGGTCAATCTGTGCGGATTTTCGTTCGGCACGTCGGTGTCGTCGCTCATCACGGCCCGCATGCCGGGCACGATCGCACGGCTCGCGTTGCTGGCGCCAGCGGCGCTGGGTCGGCTCGTGCCGAATCGGCCGATGGATCAGAAGCGCATGCCCGGCAAGGATGCCCCCGAGGAGGCCAGACGGGAAGTGCTGCGGCACAATCTGCTGACGTTCATGCTGGCGCATCCGGAATCCATCGACGAAGAGACCTTGCGCATCCAGCGCGAGAATGCGGCACGCACGCGCTACGACAGCCGCCGCTTCAGTTTCGGCACGCACACCCGCGACGCTTTGCCCTACTTCAAATGCCCGGTGATGGGAATCTTCGGCGAACTGGACAACTTCGCCTGGCCCTCGATCTGGGCGAAGGTGGTTCCCTGTCGCAGCATCAAGATGGACATGCGCCTCGAAGTCGTTCCCCGCGCAGGGCACTGGGTGCAATACGAAGCCGCCGATGCGGTGAACGCGCTGCTGCTCGATTTCTTCCGCAGCTGAAGCAGTTCGTCAGGCGTCAGCCACGCATTGCGCGCATCAGCGCCTGCGAGGCGGCGTCGTATTCATCGACGATGCGATCGACGAGTTCTGCGGCTTTCGCGCGTTGCGACAGTGCGTATGCCTGCCCTGCCCAGAGGGACATGTAGTCCCCATTGCCTTGCCGCGTGGCTGCGGCACGCATCGGGCCGGTGGCCTTGTTCTGCATCGGAAACGGCAGCAATGGTTGCACGGACGCATGGGCGCGCCGGATATAGCCGTTCTCGATCGAGCGTGCCGAACGACCCGAAAATGCCCGGGTGAGCGTCGTGCCGGCATCGGTGCGCTCGAAGAGCGCCTCTTTGTGAGACTCCGGCGCGCCGCATTCTTCGGTCGGCAGGAACGCCGTGCCCATCTGAACGCCGCAGGCGCCAAGCGCAAGGGCGGCTGCCAGGCCGGCGCCATCCATGACGCCGCCGGCTGCGATGACCGGGAGATCGCAGCGTCGCGCGAGCAGCCGAACGAGGGCGAGCGTGCCGATCATCGGATCGGGTGCGTCGGACGAAAACGTGCCTCGATGACCGCCGGCTTCGATGCCCTGAGCGATGAGGACATCGACGCCGAGCGCCTTCAGCTTCATGGCGTCATCCAGACCCGTCGCACTGGCGCCGATCAATGTCCCCTGCGCGTGGGCGCGTTCGATGACCTGCGCCGGGAAGCTGCCGAAATGCGAACTCATTAGCGCCGGCCGAAGATCGAGTGCAGCTTCGATCTGTTCTTCGATCCGTGGCGCGTAGGGCGGTTCGACCGAGGTCGGCGCGGGCACGCCGAGTTCGTCGTACATCGGCTGCAGCGCTTGCAGTGCCGCACAGACTTCGACTGCACCGGGCTCGCGCGGGGGGGCATCGACGAAGAGGTTGATGTGGACGGGAAGGGCGCCTTCCCGGCGAACGGCAGCGACGTGCTCCCGCATCGTCGCCGGATCGGTGTACGCGAACCCGAACGATCCGAGCGCACCGGCCTTGCCGACGGCCACGACGAGCGCGGGTGTCGTGGGGCCGCCTGCCATGGGTGCTTGAACGATCGGATAACGCAAGCCGATGCGTTCGGTGAGCCAGGTGCGGATCGCGTGCGGTGCGCTCATGGGGTTCGTCCTTCTGCGCAGGGGCTGTACATTACTCCGGAACCGGTGGCGATTTCGTGACGTGGTGGAGTATCCCCGCAATGCACGACCCGATACCAGGAGGCGATTATTACACTCAGTAGGTGCCCGGGTACGTGCCCCCGTCGATCAGAAAATTCTGCCCGGTCATGAATGCAGCCTGCATGCTGCATACATACGCGCAGAGTTCGCCGAACTCGCTCGGATCGCCGAAGCGTCCTGCCGGGATCACCTTGCTGCGACCTTCGAGATACTGCTCCAGTGTCTGATTCGCCGCTTTCGCGTTCACGGTCAAGCGGGTCTTGAGACGGTCCGTCATGAACTGACCGGGCAGGATGTTGTTGATGGTGACGTTGTGCTTGATGGTCTTGCGGGCCAATCCTGCGACGAACCCCGTCAGCCCGGAGCGCGCGGCATTCGACAGCCCCAGTTCTTCGATCGGGGCCTTGACCGAATTCGACGTGATGTTGACGATGCGTCCGAACTTGCGCTCGATCATGCCGTCGACCGTTGCCTTGATGAGTTCGATCGGGGTGAGCATGTTGGCGTCGACGGCCTTGATCCAGTCGTCACGGTTCCATTCACGGAAGTCGCCGGGTGGCGGACCGCCCGCGTTGTTGACGAGGATGTCCGGTTGCGGAATGACGGCCAGCGCAGCTGCGCGACCTTCGGGTGTGGTGATGTCGGCGGCGATTGCCGTGACCTTCGCGCCCGAGGCGCTGCGGATATCGTCGGCCGTCCTGTCCAGCGCTTCGCGGCCTCTCGCCACGATCACCACATCGACGCCTTCGCGAGCCAGCGACATCGCGCAGGCCCGCCCGAGTCCCTTGCTCGCGGCACACACGAGCGCCTTCTTGCCTTTGATGCCCAGATCCATTCGATTAACATCCTTCTCAGCGTGCCCGCACGATGCGTGGCGGGCGATCCGCAGGTACTCTAGCATGCTGGCGCGAGTGTTGTGTGCCCGCTGCCGTCACCGCAATCAGCTGGGAGGAGAGGTCATGTCTGTGCACATCGTGTTACGTCCGCTTTATGCGATGGGGGCAATCTTCGTCGCATGTGCGGCGTCCTGGGCCGTGGCCCAGGATTATCCCAACAAGCCCGTACGCATGATCGTGCCGTTCGCACCTGGAGGAAACACCGACATCATCGCGCGCATCGTGGCACCCGGAATGAGCAAGGCACTCGGGCAGCAGATCGTGATCGAGAATCGCGGCGGCGCAGGCAGCATGCTGGGCACCGAGGTGGCGTCGAAGGCCGCGCCGGATGGGTACACGGTGCTCATGGTGTCGGCGGCGCACGTCATCAATCCCGCCATGGTGAAGAAGCTGCCGTTCGATCCGGTGAAGAGCTTCGCCGCGATCTCCAAGGTGGCGGACGTGCCGAGCGCGATCGTCGTCCATCCTTCGCTGCCTGTGAAGAACGCGAAAGAGCTGGTGGCGCTCGCCAAAGCCCACCCCGGCAAACTCAACTACGGCAGTGCAGGGCGTGGCAGCATCGGGCATCTTGCGGCGGAGCTTCTCGGCTCGGTCGCGCAAATCAAGATGACGCACGTCGCGTACAAGGGTGCAGGGCCCGCGCTTTCCGACGCAATGGCCGGCCACGTCGAACTGCTCATCAGCAGCATGCCGGCGATCATCGGTCAGTCGCGCAGCGGCCGGCTGCGCATGATCGCGCAGGGCGGCGAGAAGCGCTCTTCTGCTGCGCCTGATGTGCCGACGATGGTCGAATCGGGTATGCCGGGGTTCATCGTGACGGCGGGTTTCGGGTTGTTCGGTCCGGCCGGCATGCCGCGTCCCGCGATCGATCGCGTACTTGCCGCATTGAAGACTACCCTCGGCGACGCGAGCGTACGGGAGCGCCTGTCCGGCGAGGGAGCCGAGCCGGTCGGCAGCACGCCCGAGGAGTACGACAGCTTCACGCGCAAGGAAATCGAGAAGTGGATCAAGGTGGCTCGTGCCGCGGGGATTCAGCCGGAATGATGAAGACGCAGCGAATCTCCGGCGGGATCGCCTGCCGCGTCGAGGGCAGCGGCCCGCCGCTTGTTTTGTTTCATGGCGGTGCCGGATCATGGACGCACTGGATCCGCAACATTCCCGCCCTTGCGCAGCGATTCACCGTGTATGCGTTCGATCTTCCCGGCGGCGGTGATTCGGACGACGTGCCGACGGACATCACACCGGAGAGGTACGTCGATCTGGTGTGTGCGGGCGTCGAGGAAGTGGCCGCAGGCGGTCGGATCTTCCTCGCGGGGTTTTCCTTCGGCGGAGTCAACGCGGCCATGGTGACGGCGCGCATGCCTGAAACGATCGCCAAGCTCGCGCTGTTGGCACCGGGCGGGCTCGGACGGGTCAACAACGTGGGGGCCGCGCTGCGCAAGATGCCGCCGGCGACCGCGAGCGAGGCAGAGAAGAACGCTGTCGTGGGCTACAACCTGCGGCTCATGATGCTCGCGCACGATGCCTCGATCGACGACGAAACGATCGCCATTCAGCGCGAGAACATCGCACGCACGCGCTACGACAGCCGCCGCTTTACCGGCAGCACGCTCACGAAGGAATACCTGTGGCGCGTGCACACTCGTACGCTCGCGATCTTCGGTGCGCTGGACAACCTCTCGTACCCCTCGGTCTACGCACGCATCACGCCGTTGCGAAGCACGAAACCTGACGTCGAGATCGAACTGATACCTCGCAAGGGACACTGGATTCAGTACGAAGCCGCCGCCGAAGTGAATCGGCTGCTCATCGACTGGTTTTCAGCGGAATAGTCGCATCGCGTGCAAGTCAGTGCTTCGCACGAAGCT
>JBIKKL010000275.1:0-6480 GCA_044360365.1 Burkholderiales bacterium
ATGAACTTGCAGAAGCTCGGCCGCCATACCACCTCGCAAGCGGCGCTGGAAGCCGCGCGCGCAAGCCGCGTGGTCACCATCATGTCGGGGCCGGGCAAAATCGAAAACGGCGTACGCTACCTCAGCCTGCCGCTGGAGGCGGATTACGGCGGCGACCTCTTCCCGGTCATCGAAGTGCCCGGCGGGAGCGACTGACGCCCGACGCCGATCTTCGTCCCGACGACCTTCTGCAACGAGCCTGATCTACTTGTCGATCCAGACCGTTTCGAAGCGGTGGTGGGAATAGTTGCCGTTCCCGCCCTTGACCCATCCCTTCACGTGCGGATGCCAGCACTGCATCTGCAGCGCCTGAAAGATCGTCGGCTTGGCCGATTCGCGTTCGAGCGTCATGTCGATCTGCTGCACCAGCGCCCGCCGCTTGACCGGATCGAGCGTGATCGACTGCTCCTCGATCTTCGCTTCGATGTCCCTGTTGCAGTACTTGGTGTAGTTGCGCGGCGAATCGCACATGAAGTTCTCGACCAGAATGACATCCGGATCGTCGAGGGCGTTGCCTGTCGCATGAAACGCCAGCGTATAGCCGCCTTTCATCAGGGTGTTGGTAAAGATGGTGTAGTCCTTGGCGTCGACATTGCCCTCGATGTAGATCGAGCGCAGTTGATCCGCCACGAGCGTTGCACCCTGTATGGGCACCGAACCCTGGCGCACGAGGAAGTTCACCTTGAGCGTCTTGGCAGGCCCGTATCCCGCCTCTTCCATCAGGCGCCGCGCTTCGGCCCGGCTTTTCTCGACATCCTTCCCGAATCCGGGCAACGATTCGAGTTGCTCGGGGGTCAATCCCCATACGCCGAAGGGCGCCGCCATCATCGCAGCACCCAGGCGTCCCAGCCCATGCTGCGCGGTGACGAACGCCTGCCGGTCGAGCGCCATCGTGATCGCGCGACGTACCCGCGCGTCCTGCATGGGCGGGGCCTTGTGATTGATGAGCACGTGCGAACTCCCCGCCGTCGCGAAGGTTTCGCACACGGCCTTGGGCACCTTGGCCTGGATGTCCTTCAGGACGGGCGGCGTGACATCGCTGGGGCCGGTAACGTCGAACTGCCCCGTCACGAATGCGAGCGTGCGCGTCGACAGGCTCGGCATGACGCGGTATTCGATGGCGTCGAGATACGGGACGCCGGGCTTCCAGTAATCGGTGTTCCTGACCAGGCGGATCATCTCGCTCGGTTTGTACTCGGCGAACTTGTAGGGCCCGGTGCCGATCGGCTTCTGCCGCATGGCCTTTCCGTCGACATGACACGGATACACCGCCGACCAGCCGACCGCGAGGAGGGACATCATCGAAGGCTGTGGCCGTCCGAGTTCGAACTTCACCTCGTACGGGCCGTTGACGGTCACCTCTTTCAGATTGCCGTACCAGGCCTTGCGCACGTTCTTGCGCCAGCCCGAATCGCGCTTGCCGATGATGGTATCCCAGGTGCATTTCACATCGGCGCTCGTGAATGGCTTGCCGTCGTGCCACTTCACGCCTTCGCGCAGCTTGAACGTGATCGACCTGTTGTCGGCGCTCCATGCCCATTCCGTCGCGAGTTCGGGCTTGATCGATTCCGGACGGGCGATCTTGTCCTGCTGATCGAACAGGACGAGGTTGTTGAACACACCCATGAAGGGCAGGTTCGTGTAGATGGAGGATTCTTCGATGAGCGAAGGACTGCCAGGGCCTTCGCGCAGGGCGATCCGGAGGGTACCCCCGGCCTTCTGTGCCCACGCGACCGCTGCGCAATTGAACAGGACGAGAACGATGAGCATGCCGGTCCAACGGGTGCTAGCCACCATGACGGCTCCTCCTCAGGTAACCCGGTTGTTCGAGTAGGGATCCGATCGGCGGTGCACATTCTTTCGACCGATCGAATCGTGATCAGCTCAGAAACGTCCGAACGAGCGAGGATCATTCTGGTCCGATCCTGCACCGGAGGCAAGCGAAGGTGCGACATATGGACCATCGCCGATAGGCAGGCCAGTGACCTCATCCGACGCCAGTTCATATCGTAGACCGTACGGGAACGGGATGAGCGAGCGCCATCCCACCCCGCTACAAGCCCTCGCCGCGGCACGCCCAACGGGTTGCTTTCATCTCCCGATGCGGCGTCGCCCCCAGCGTCGCCACAGGTTCAACCGCTATACTGCGTGCCTTCACGCAACAACGAGGTGCCCCCATGGACATCGGCAGGATCCACGCATCGATCGCCCTGCTCGACGAGCTGATCGGCGCCGTCGGGCAATTGCCGGCCGGGGACGGCGAGACCGACGGTCTCGCGCTGTCGTTCATGGGTGCACGAGCCAATCTCGAACGACTGGCCCAGCACTACGCCCAGCTGGCGAGCTTTCCCGATGCGCTCTGGATGACCGCCATGGAGGGCGGGGCACCGACGTCGGATGCATCGGCCGAGACGGCAATGCTGATGAAATGGCTCGCCGACAATCAGGACAAGCTGTAGTTTTAACGATCGAGCTCATCTCCAGGGTTGGCGCGTCCGTTCGAGCGACCGCCGGCAAGGACGTCCGGTCGCCGTGACTCAAGGCGGCCGACGGTCGGCCGTTAATGCCGCGGTCGACAGGAGCTTTTTCATGCACCACTGCGTGTTGTACACCGCCAAGACCTACAAGCCGTTCGACCGTAGTACGCTCGCTCATATCCTGAGCGTCGCCCGCATTCGCAACGAAATGTCCGGCCTCACCGGCGTCCTGCTGTACGGCAAGTGCATCGTCATGCAATACCTGGAGGGGCCGCAAGTCGAGGTGGAAAAAACACTGGAGCGAATCAGGCACGACGCGCGCGTCCACGACGTTCGCATCGAAGTCAGTCGGACGATCACGTCGCGGTTGTTTCCGAATTGGTCAATGGCCTACGACCATGCACACGATGGCGATGCGCCCGCGGATACCACCGATCTGCGCAGCGCCGACGCTCTCCCCAGCCCGGATGGACATTTCAGCCTGACATTGACGATGCTGCGCAATTTCCGCGATGGTGTGGCGCTAGGCGGCGTCCGCCCGCTCGGACATGCCCGGCTCGCCGCCGAACACACGGCCCCCTAGGGACGCAAAACCGTGGCCCACGCTGCTACGTCCCGCGCCTCGCACGACGCAGGGGCACCGTCATGCAAAACAGGAACACGGCGAGCACGTTCAGTGTCAGGATGCTCGCAACGAAGCTTCCGCTCAGATCGGCCACGATGCCGAGTATCGTCGGCCCCAGCACGCCACCGATCTCGCCCACGGTGAAGTAAAGCCCGCTTGCGGTTCCCATGTTGTTGCTGCCCACCTTGGGAACATCCATCAGGATCATCAGCATGATGGCGCCGATGACACGGGCGATGCCGAGCAGCGTCAGCCCGAACAGCAAGCCTGCGCCGTGCGTGAAAGCCAGCAGCAAGGTCGCCGCCACGAGGCATCCGTAGAGCACGCAGAGAATGTCGATGCCGCGGGCCGGCGTGGCGAACCGGGGAATGATCAGCGCACTCGCGACGCCGATCAGCGTCGGGATGCTTGCCCACACGCCGGCCGTGGCGGCATCGAGACCACGCGCCGTCAGTATGGAGGGCAGCCAGGCCATCATGCCGTGGTTGAACATGAACGCAGCCAGCGTGATGACAAGGATGACGCGGACGAGATCCTGCCGCAGCAGGGGCGCGAACGCCTTGAATCCGCCGGGCGAACGCTCGTCCTCCCGGCCGGCTCCCGGCGCAGGCTCTCGGGCGAATAGCATCCAAAGTACGGCGGCGGCCATCGCCACCAAACCGAACGCAGCCAGTGTCATGCGCCAGCTTCCGTCGAAGAGCGGCATGAACACGCCGTTGGCTGTCGCAAACGCGAACGCCGTACCGAGGTAGGGGCCTGTCATATAGATCCCCATCGCGGTGCCACGCTCGTCGCCGCTGAACCACTGCGAAATCACTTTCGGCGCCCCGACGGAAATGAGCGGCCCGCCGAGGCCGAATACGGCAATCGCCGCGAAGAGCGTCCAGAAATCGTTGGCGGCAGCCCGCGCGAGACCCGATATCGCGATCACGAGGATACCGACCGCAATGCCGAGGCGCGTACCGAAGCGATCGACTGCAGTGCCCGACGGCATCGCGGCTACGATGTAGACCAGGGCCCAGGCACCCATGACGACGCCGAGCGAAGAGCGGCCGAGCCCCAGTTCCGAGCCGATCTGCGTGATGAGCGGCGCGATCGATCCGCTCACTACGCCGAAACAGAAGTAGGCGAACCAGAGCAGCCCGAGCATCGTCCAGCGAAAGGACGATGCGTGCGACGGATTGAAACCGAACGTTGTAGCTGCCTGTGTCATCGATTGCGCTGCTTCGCGGCGACGCTTTGCACGCCTCCCGCCAGTGTTCGATGACAACGCATGCGGCCTTGCAGCACCTTGATCTGCGTCAACCTTGCGTTGCGGATCGCCCCCTCGGTGACATTCAACATTTTCCCGGATGCATCAGGAGGCATGCCACAAGGTCCGGTGTAGACTCGCGATTGTCCACCCCCAAGAGGAGAACCGCCATGCCGTTCATACATGTCCGACTGTTCGAAGGCCGCACCCAGGAGCAGAAGCGCGCATTCGTGGAAGCCGTCACGCGCGAGACTGCACGAACCCTCAATTGCGCCCCGGAAGCCGTAGACATCGTGTTCGATGACGTGAAGAAGTCGGACTGGGCAAGCGCCGGCAAGCTCGCTTCGGACCCGAAGTAGCCCGGCTGTCGCACCTCGGGCCCGGGCGGGCCCGACCCGCTCAGCGCAGTGCGACGCGCGAGAACTTGCGCAGCAGCGAAATGACCTTCTTCATGCAGGTACGAGGCTCGTGATCTTCGTCGAGCAGCCTGAGGGTCGCCCTCAGGTAAAACCCCGGATGATCACGTCGCAGCCGCCGCAGTGCGGCCAGCGCGTCCTTGCAGCGCTCGAGATCGACATCGTCGCCGATGTAACGCTCGAGCACATCGGCCATGTCGGCGGGTGCGAGTTGGCGCGCCGTCAGGCGACGCATGATGGTCGAGGGTTCGATCAAGCCGTTTCCCGGTTCGCGATGGCATACACCTTTCGAGCGCCACACGTGAAGTATCGAAGAATTCCTGCCGGCCGACAAACGATTCGATCCCGTCCTGTTCGTCCGCAACGGATCAGCGACAAGGAGGCGCATCCTCGAAGGCATCGATCCTCAGTTGCGCGAAGCCCGCCTGCGCATCTTCGGGAATCTCGGTTAAGCTAGCCTCGCCCCACAGGAGGCTCTGCTTCCGCAACGGCCGAGGAACCCATCCCGCATGGCGTATTCCGACGGCTCATTGCCGTGAACCGCTCGACGCGAGCCGACTGCGCCGCACCATTCAAGACAGGCATCGCTGCCACTGGCAGGTCTGCCCCTCGACGGGCAGCCGGCAGCAACAGAGGAGGATTGCGTCATGCGTCATGGCTACTCATCGGCTGCGATATCGCTTGCGGCGACCCTGCTCCTCCTGACCCTTGGTACCTCCGCGCCGGAAGCTAGCGCCCAATCCTATCCCTCGCGCCCCGTGCGGATCGTCATCGGCTTCGCCCCGGGCGGCGGGCCGGACGTCGTGGCACGCATCGTGGCCGAGGCGATGAGTCGCCGCTTCGGTCAGACCGTGGTCGTCGACAATCGCGCAGGTGCAAACGGCATTCTCGGTGCGGACATCGTGTCGAAAGCGCAGCCGGACGGACACACCTTGCTCATCACGTCGGCGTCGTTCGCAATCAACCCGGCCGTCACGCGCAAGCTGCCGTTCGATCCGATCAAGGGTTTCACGCCGGTCCTGATGCTCGCCACGGGCGGCGGACTCTTCATGGTGATCAATCCAAGTTTGCCGGCGAAGACACTGCAGGAGTTCGTGGCGTATGCGAAGCGCCCGGGAACCAAGATGGCCTACGGCTCTGCCGGCCACGGCAACACGACCCACCTCGCACCGGCGATGCTGAGCGTCAAGGCTGGACTCAACATGGTCCACGTCCCCTACAAGGGTGCGCCTGCCGCCGCCGCAGCCTTGTTTGCCAACGAGGTCCAGACGGTGTTCGTCACGCTGTCGTCGGGGCTGCCTCACATCAAGGCCGGCCGCGTTCGCGTGCTGGCCTACAACGGCAAGAGCCGCTCGCCGCAGTTGCCGGACGTCCCGACCCTCGAGGAGGCCGGCGTGCCCGGGACGGTGATCGACGGCAGCTGGTACGGGATGTTCGCGCCGCCAAAACTGGCGGCCGCCGTGGAAGCGCGGCTCGTCGCCGAAGGGCGCTCTGCCATCGTCGAGCCGACCGTGCGTGACCGGCTGGCCACGCAAGCGCTCGAACCCGATGGTCGTACCGGCGCCGAGTTCATCGCGTTTCTTCAGGGCTCGATTCAGCGCTTTACCGAAGCCGCCCGAGCGGCCGGCATCGATCCGCAATGACTTCGCTACACGAGGAGTAAGTTCATGG
>JBIKKL010000691.1:0-2914 GCA_044360365.1 Burkholderiales bacterium
GCACGCATTGCTCGTCCAGCACGTGGCCGGATTCGCACATCTTGCAGTGATTGCGGCGCTCTTTCTGGTGGGCATCTGGGCGGCAGGGCGCACCAACCACGACCTCGGCGTATCCGATCACGGCGGTATCGTGTGGGACGAAACCGTCGCATTCCTGCTGGTCCTGTTCTTCTGTCCGCCCGATCGGTTGTGGCAGGCCTTCGCCTTTCTTTTGTTCCGGCTGTTCGATATCTTCAAGCCGCAGCCCATTCGGTACTTTGACCGGACCCTGCACGGCGGCTTCGGCGTGATGCTCGACGACGTGCTCGCGGCAGGCTACACCGTGCTCCTGCTTGCGGTTGCGAAGACGGTACTCGACGGAGTGTGATGATGGACGAAGCGTTGTATCGCCTCGCTGCCCGCGTTGGACGGCGCCTGAAGGACAAGGAGTTGATGGTCGCAACGGCTGAATCCTGCACGGGCGGGTGGATCGGACAGGCGATCACGATGGTGCCCGGCAGTTCGGAATGGTTCGAGCGCGGCTTCATCACCTATACGTACATCTCCAAGCGGGAGATGCTCGGCGTGAAACCTGCCTCGCTTGCCAAGCATGGCGCGGTGTCCGAGCAGGTGGTTCGAGAGATGGCGCAAGGTGCGCTCGCGCGCAGCCATGCGCAGGTTTCGGTCGCGGTATCGGGTGTCGCGGGGCCTGGGGGTGGCTCACCTGGTAAGCCTGTAGGTACCGTATGCTTTGCCTGGGCGCGCACTGGCAAGGGCGTCAAAGTCGAGACGCGCCGCTTTCGCGGGGATCGCGATCAGGTTCGCAACCGCTGTGTTCAGCATGCGCTGAAAGGTGTGTTGTCACTGGTCGCAGACTAGATCGTTCGGCAGGGCGGGGTTAGGGCTTCCGTCCGGCTGTCGCCGCCACAGCGTATGGGATAATTGCCCCAAGTTTTCGGAGATCGACATGGATGACAACAAGTTCAAGGCACTGACGGCGGCACTGTCCCAAATCGAAAAGCAGTTCGGCAAGGGTTCGATCATGCGCCTCGGCGAATCGGGGACGCTGCACGACATACAAGCCGTATCGACCGGCTCCCTCGGACTCGACATCGCGCTCGGCATCGGCGGGTTGCCGCGAGGCCGCGTCGTCGAGATCTACGGTCCCGAATCCTCGGGCAAGACGACACTCACACTTTCCGTCATCGCAGAGATGCAGAAGATAGGAGGCACCGCCGCATTCATCGATGCCGAACACGCGCTCGATCCGCAGTATGCCCAGAAGCTCGGCGTCAATATCTCCGAGATGCTGATCTCGCAGCCCGACAACGGCGAGCAGGCCCTCGAGATCGCGGACATGCTCGTGCGCTCCGGGTCGGTGGACGTCGTTGTCATCGACTCCGTGGCAGCCCTCGTGCCCAAAGCCGAAATCGAAGGCGAAATGGGTGAGCCGCAAATGGGCTTGCAGGCACGTCTCATGTCGCAGGCGTTGCGCAAGCTCACCGCGAACATCAAGCGGTCGAACACGCTGGTCATCTTCATCAACCAGATCCGCATGAAGATCGGCGTCATGTTCGGCAACCCGGAAACCACGACCGGGGGCAACGCGCTCAAGTTCTACGCATCCGTGCGCATCGACATCCGTCGCATCGGCTCCATCAAGAAGGGCGACGAAGTCATCGGCTCCGAGACCCGCGCCAAGGTCGTGAAGAACAAGGTTGCGCCGCCCTTCAAGCAGGCGGAGTTCGACATTCTCTATGGCGAAGGCATCTCCCGCGAGGGCGAGATCATCGAACTGGGCGTCAATCATCGCATCATCGAGAAGTCCGGCGCCTGGTATTCCTACAAAGGTGATCGCATCGGCCAGGGCAAGGACAACGTGCGCGAGTATCTGAAGGAGCACGAGGAGATGGCCAAGGAGATCGAATCGAGGATTCGCGAGGCGGTCGGGGTTCCGACAGGCGGCGAGGCTGTTGCCGCTGAGGAAGCCTAGGGTCTGACGAACGGCGACCATGGATTTCAGCCGAGACCTTAAGGCATCCATGAGCGATGGCGTGTATGCCTGAAGTCCCTTTAGAGGCTGGTTATTCGTTGCAATTCGTACGTCGAATCGAGCGCGACCTCGCAGGGGGTGGCGCCCGTCGAATCGTCGTCCGGGCATAATGTCGCAGGGGCTGCGCAGCAAGGCGATCCGGTTGCTGGCCCGGCGCGAGCGATCGCGGGCTGAATTGCGACGCTTGCTCGATCCCGATGGCGACGAAGTCGCCCTGGTCGATCAGCTGCTCGACGATCTTCAGACCCAGGGCTGGTTGTCGGAAGCGCGACTCGCCGAGCAGGTCGTCAACACACGGCGAAGTCGTGGCAGTGCCGGGCGCATTCGGCTGGAATTGCGTCGGCGCGGCCTGCCGCAGGATGCCATCGATGGCGCAACGGAAGGGCTCGAAGCCGGGGATTTCGCCGTGGCGCTCGATCTATGGCGCCGCCGGTTCGGGAAGATCGCCGATGATCGTGCCGAGCGTGAACGCCAACTGCGCTTCCTGCTTGCCCGGGGTTTCGGTCAGGGTATGGCATTGAAGGTGCTTCGACACGCAGGCGATCAGGATTCGAACGACACTCAGGAGTGGAACGATGACTCGTAATTTGCGGTGGATCGGTGGTCTCTGCGCGATCGCACTCGGCTCCGGTTCGTATGTCGCTGTGGTACAGGGTGCGCAGCCCTCGTATCCGAACAAGCCGTTGCGACTGCTCGTGCCGTTTACGCCCGGCGGTTCGCAAGACGTTGCCGCACGACTGATCAGTGCCCCCGCCGCGCAAGCGCTCGGCCAGAACATCGTCATCGACAACCGCCCTGGCTCCGGTGGCCTGATCGCGGCGCAAGAGGCGGCAAGAGCGACGGCCGACGGTTACACGTTTTTCATGTCGAGCGGCGCCCAGA
>JBIKKL010000022.1:0-18120 GCA_044360365.1 Burkholderiales bacterium
TGTGATCCACCTGACCGATACGCCGATGGTACTCATCGCTTATCCGTCGCTGCCGGCAGCCAATGCAAAGGAACTGATCGCATACTCGCACGCCAATCGCGGCAAGGTAAATACAGCCTCGACCGGGACGGGCACCTACACGCACATGACGATCGAACTCTTCAAGCAGATCACCGGCGCCGACGTGACGCACATTCCCTACAAGGGTGCAGCACCGGCGATCAGCGATCTCATCGGGCGCCAGGTCCAAACGATGTTTACGTCCGTCGCGTCGGCGCAGCCGCATACGGCCGCAGGCCGGCTGAAGGGCATCGCTATCGCAGCGCCCAAGCGTTCGCCGGCCATGCCCGACATCGCCACGTTCGCCGAGCAAGGCATTTCGGGACTGGAAGTCTCGTCCTGGACCGGCATTTCCCTGCCGGCGGGCGTATCGCCGGCTATCGTCGCCCGTCTCGGCAAGGAATTCAGCGCAGCGCTTCAGAATGCCGAGGTGAAAACCCGCATGGCTGCGCTCGGCGCCGAGTTGAACGGAACCAGCGGTACCCAGTTCTCGACGATGGTACGTGAAGATGCCGCGCGCTGGGCCAAAGTCGTGCAGACCGCAGGCATCAAGCTGCAGTAGCCAATACGGTGGCCGGTGCGATTGCAATCATCGGTGCCGGGCTCGTCGCCCGGGCGACGGCGGCGTATCTCGCACATGAAGGTCGAGAGGTCGCGCTGTGGTCGCCGTCCGGCCGCAGCGCGTCGGCGCTGCGTGTTCGTGCTGACGAGCACGGGTGCACGAGATTGCGCTACCGCGGCGCGCTCGAAGGAGAGGCCGATGTTCGGCTCATCGAACATCCCGCCGATATCGAAGCGTTCGATACACTGATCGTCGCACTGCCCGCCGACGGTTACGCCGCAGTCCTGAGCCGCGTGCTTCCCCACATTCATGCGCAACATCGACTGATCGTCAGCGGCGCGTTGTCGCTCGTGCCTCTTTGGTTGTATGAGCGCGCCGGCGGTGGCGCCGCGCGACCACTGGTCGTTTCCTGGGGAACGACACTTGCCACGGCCCGGCGCAGCAGCGAGGCCGACATCGAACTCGGCACGATAAGAGCACGCTTCGACGCCGCGGTCGTGCCTGCCCATCGTCGTGACGAAGGTCTGGCCCTCTGCCGCGAACTCTTCGGGGATCGTTTCGATTCCGCGGACAGCATCCTCGCCACTGCGCTGTCGAACGTGAATCCGGTGGCCCATGCGGCCGAGGCCCTGCCGAACCTGACACGCATGGAGCGTGGCGAGTCGTGGTTTCTGTTCGAGTGTCTGACCCCGGCTGCCGCTCGCCTCGCGCAGGCGATCGACGACGAACGCGTTCGCATCGCCCGAGCCTTCGGCATCACCGTTCGCTCCCTGGCGACGCACTACCACTTGTCGTATCACGTGCCGGCCGGATCGCTGGCGGACATGGCTGCGGCCATTCATGCCCGCGATCATGCCCCCGCCGGCCCCAAAACGCTGGAACATCGTTACGTCCTCGAAGATTTTCCCTACGGACTGTCGTTCTACGAGCGCCTCGCGGTACTCGCCGGCATCGTCGTGCCGGTCACGTCCGCCGCCATCACCTTCGCCTGCGCAGCTTACGACCGCGATCTGCGAAGCGAGAACGCGATCCTTGCCGATCTCGCACTCGATCGTCTCGATCCGTCCCGACTGCTTGCGCGCTGCGCCGGTTGAGCCGTCCCGTCCGTTTGATTGCACGCCCTGGATTTTCCGGGGAGAATCAACGTTTTCCTTCGCGCAAGCGCATCTCCCTGAGTCATGAAATCGAGCGATATTCGAGCCAAGTTTCTGCAGTATTTCGAGAGCAAGGGACACACGATCGTCCGCTCCAGTGCGCTGGTGCCGGGCAACGATCCGACGCTCCTCTTCACCAATTCGGGCATGGTGCAATTCAAGGATGTCTTCCTGGGGCAGGACAAGCGGGCCTACTCCCGCGCCACGACCTCCCAGCGCTGCGTCCGCGCCGGCGGCAAGCACAACGACCTGGAAAACGTCGGTTACACCGCACGCCATCACACGTTCTTCGAGATGCTCGGCAACTTCAGTTTCGGCGATTACTTCAAGCGCGATGCCATCCAGTTCGCATGGGAATTGCTGACCAAGGTCTACGGCCTCGATCCGAAGCGCATGTGGACCACGGTCTACAAGGACGACGACGAAGCCTACGAGCTTTGGACCCAGTTGATCGGCGTGCCGGCCGAGCGCTGCGTGCGCATCGGCGACAAGCCCGGGGGCGGTTCGGACAACTTCTGGCAAATGGCCGATACGGGGCCGTGCGGTCCCTGCACCGAGATCTTCTACGACCACGGTCCCGAGGTTGCGGGCGGCCCGCCGGGATCGCCGGACGCCGACGGCGACCGCTACATCGAAATCTGGAACCTCGTGTTCATGCAGTACAACCGTGACGAGTCCGGCAAGCTCCATCCCCTGCCGAAGCCGTCCGTCGATACGGGCATGGGTCTGGAGCGGATCGCCGCCGTCATGCAGGGCGTGCATTCGAACTACGAGATCGATCTCTTCCAGTTGCTCATCAAGTCCGCCGCGCGCGAAACGAACACGAAGGATCTGAGCAGCAACTCGCTCAAGGTCATCGCCGATCACATCCGTGCCTGCTCCTTCCTGATCGTCGACGGCGTCATTCCGAGCAACGAAGGTCGCGGCTACGTGCTGCGCCGTATCGTGCGTCGCGCGATACGGCACGGCTACAAGCTGGGCCAGACTGCCCCGTTTTTTCATCGACTCGTCGACGATCTTGCCCAAGCGATGGGCGGGGCGTATCCGGAACTGGAGAAAGCCAAGGCACGGGTGAGCCAGGTGCTTCTGCAGGAAGAACAGCGCTTTGCCGAGACGCTGGACCACGGCATGAAAGTGCTCGAAGGCGAGCTCACCCGGGAAGACAAGATGCTCGATGGCGAGATGGTCTTCCAGCTGTACGACACCTATGGCTTTCCTGTCGATCTCACGGCCGACATCGCGCGCGAGCGTGGTGTACGGGTCGACTATGCGGGCTTCGAGGCAGCGATGGAGCGGCAGCGCGAACGCGCGCGCGCCGCATCGACCTTCCGCATGGCCACTGGTGTCAGCTACAGCGGCAAGCGCACCGAGTTCCATGGCTACGACACGCTGACGCTCGAAAGCACGGTTATTGCACTGTACCGTGATGGCGCGCACACGGATGAACTGTCCGCGGGCGAGTCGGGCATCGTCGTGCTGGACCGGACGCCCTTCTATGCGGAGTCGGGCGGTCAGGTCGGCGATCGGGGCGAGTTGGCCGGCGTAAACGGTACGTTCGCCGTGGACGACACGCAGAAGATCCAATCCGATGTGTTCGGACACAAGGGCAGCGTCAGGGCAGGCAAATTCAAAATCGGTGACAAGGTGATGTGCGCGGTCGATCCGCTTTCGCGGTCGCGTTCCGCCTGGAACCACTCGGCCACCCACCTCATGCATGCGGCATTGCGTTCGGTCTTGGGCACTCACGTTCAGCAGAAGGGCTCGCTGGTCGATGCGGAGCGTACGCGTTTCGACTTTGCCCATCACGAGCCGATGACCGCTCAGCAGATCGCGCAAGTCGAAGATCTCGTCAACCGCGAGATTCGGCGCAACTCGGATGTCGCCGCTCGTGTCATGAAGTACGATGAAGCCGTGAAGTCCGGCGCGATGGCGCTCTTCGGCGAGAAGTATGGCGACGAGGTCCGCGTCATCGGCATGGGCGAATTCTCCACCGAGCTCTGCGGCGGCACTCATGTGCGACGCACGGGCGACATCGGATTCTTCAAGGTCGTCTCCGAAACCGGCATCGCCGCTGGCGTGCGACGCATCGAAGCCGTCACGGCCGAGGGGGCGCTCACGTTTGTCCGCCAGCAGGAGCAGCGCGTTGCCGAAGCCGCTGCGGCGCTCAAGAGCAGTCCGCAGGAGATCAATGCGAAGATCCAGCAGCTGATCGAGAATGCCCGCGCGATGGAAAAGGAACTCGCGCGCCTGAAAGCGCGGATGGCCGCAAGCCAGGGTGCCGAACTGGGCGATCAGGCGGTCGAAGTCAAAGGTGCCAGAGTGCTCGCGGCGACGCTCGAGGGTGCCGACGCAAAGAGCTTGCGCGAGACGGTCGATCAACTCAAATCGAAGTTGAAGTCCGCGATCGTCGTGCTCGGTGCGGTGGAGGGCGAGAAGGTCACCCTCATTGCCGGTGTCACCCAGGATCTCGTCGGCAAAGTAAAGGCAGGCGAAGTCGTCGGCCACGTCGCTCAGCAGGTCGGAGGCAAGGGGGGCGGTCGTCCGGACATGGCCCAGGGCGGCGGCACGCAGCCGGATAAGCTGCCCGCGGCCCTGGGTTCGGTCGCGGCCTGGGTCGAGACTAAGCTGTAGACGTGGGCGGTCGTCGCAACGACGCCGCCCGCAGAACTTCGGCATCGATGCGCCGACATCGATGCCGTTCGAAATCGCACCATCCACCGTTCGAGGAGCCGTTGCAATGATCATCGCCATCGTCACGTTCAAGTTGCCGAAGGCAGTTTCTCGTCAGGAGATCGCGTCGACCTTCCAGTCGACCGCACCGCGGTATCTCGGCATGCCGGGTCTGCTGCGGAAGAACTACTGGGTGGCCGACGACGGCCTGCGCGCCGGCGGCATCTACGTGTGGGAGTCGCGTGCGCGCGCGGAGGCCGTCTACAACGCCGAATGGAAGGCAGGCGTCACGGCGAAGTATGGATCCGAACCCGAGATCGTTTACCTCGATTCGCCCGTCATGGTAGACAACACCGCTGCCAGGATCACGCTGGGCTGAACCGGCACAACCATCCACGCCGCCCGTCTCCGGGCGGTTCGTGTTTGCATAGGTGCAACGCTTCGTCAACAAAGGAGTCCGACCATGTCCATCACAGATCAGATCGCCGAACGCATCGTATCGACCGACTACGAACAGATTCCCGCCGAGGCCATCGAAGCGGCGAAGGCCGGCCTGCTCGATACCATCGGTTGCACGCTGGCCGGTGCTGACCAGGACTGCGCGCGAATGTCCGGCGCAGCGCTTGGCATTGCAGCCGCGCCGGGGCCGAGTCTCGTCTTCGGCGGCAAGCGGCGGGTCGATCCGCTCAGTGCCGCATTGATCAACGGGACGGCCGCGCACGCCCTCGATTATGACGACTGCAGCAACTCGATGGGCGGGCATCCGTCGGCACCCATCCTGCCGGCGTTGATCGCGCTCGGCGAGCAATATGGCAAGAGTGGTCGCGACATCCTTGCGGCTTACGTGATCGGCTTCGAAGTCGAAGCCCACATCGGGCGTGCCGTGCATCTGCATCACTACGAGAAGGGCTGGCACCCGACCGCCACGCTGGGCGTCTTCGGATCGGCTGCCGCCTGTGCGAAGCTGCTGGGTCTCGACGCCCAGCGCACCGCCATCGCGCTGTCGATTGCAGCCTCGTTCTCCTCGGGCCTGAAGGCGAATTTCGGTTCGATGGTGAAGCCGCTTCACGTCGGGCATTGCTCGCGCAACGGCATCTATGCGACGCTGCTTGCCCGCGAAGGATTCAGCAGCGGCGCCGAGGTCTTCGAGCACAAGCAGGGCTTCCTCAACGTGTTCAATGGTGCGGGGACCTACGACACCGACAAGCTTTTCGCCGGCTGGGCGCAGCCCTACGACATCGTTCGGCCCGGCATCGGCTTCAAGCAGTATCCCTGCTGCGCAAGCACGCATCCGGGCATCGATTGCATGCTCGAGCTTCACAAGACGCACGCCCTCAAGGCCGATCAGGTCGAGCGCATCGAGTCGTGGACGCATCGTCGCCGTCTCGAACATACGAATCGCCCCGATCCTCGAAGTGCGCTCGATGCGAAGTTCAGCGTGCAATACACGCTCGCCCGCGCCCTGATCCACGGGTTCGTTTCAATGGATCATTTCGAGGGCGATGCCTGGAAGGATGCGGCAACCCACGCCCTGCTGAAAAAGGTGAAGGCCGACATCTACACGGATGCGCAGTTCCCCCCGGACAATCACTATGGTGCCGAAGTGCGGGTCGTGCTCAAGGATGGCCGCGTCGTCTCGACGAAGGTCGATCAGGCTTACGGCCGCGATGCGAATTCGCCGCTTTCGTTCGAGATGCTCAAGACCAAGTTCTTCGATTGCTCGGGGCGAGTGCTTCCCCATGAACGCATCGAGCGGCTCTACGATGCGATCCGCAGCTTCGAGAACCTGGGCAACGTCAACGAGCTGACTGCGCTGATCGATACTGCTCAATTGGTCGGCAAGCAGTCGGCGGCTGCGTGATCCCGCTCCCGGCGCTGTCGTGGCGTCGGACCGATACGCGGCGCGAAGGTCCGGAACTCGCGCGCTGCGTGGCCAATCATTGACGCGAAGGTGAACGCATGTCGGACTTCCGACCGGAAATCGATCCGGCTGACCTCATGCGGCGAGGCGAAGGGCGTTTGCCCGGATTCATCGGCATCGAGATACTCGGCGTCGAGCCGCGCAAGATCAGCGTGCGACTGCCGCTGCGTGCCGAACATCTTGCGCCCAACGGGTTTCTTCATGGCGCCACGGTGGTTGCACTGGCCGATACTGCTTGCGGCTACGGTGCGCTTGCGCATTTGCCCGCGGGGGCGGTGAACTTCACGACCGTCGAGTTGAAGACCAACTACTTCGGTACGGTCCGCGATGGTGCGGTCCTTTGCGATGCGACGCCAGTGCACCTCGGGCGCAGTACCCAGGTGTGGGATGCCGAGGTGCGCAACGAAGGCAACGGTCAGCGCCTGGCGCTTTTTCGTTGCACGCAGATGATCCTCTGGCCCAAAGGCTGACTCCGCATGGGCGAACTGGTCGATGGCTGGCAGGCGTATTCGCGCTTTCTCATCGGCCTGATTGCGATCCTCGATCCGTTCATCGCAGTACCGATATTCCTCGCTGCCATGGCAGGGCGTTCGGAGCAGGAGCGCGTCCGCACCGTGAAGGTCGTGACGTTCACCGTGTTTTTGGTGCTTATCTCGGCGTCATTGGTGGGCGAATTGCTGCTGACTTTCATGGGTGGCACGCTTGCCTCCTTTCGGGTCGGCGGGGGTCTCGTGCTTTTGCTCATGGCGCTCGCCATGTTGAATGCTCGAACAGGCGACGTGCGACAGACGGCAGCCGAAGCCCAGGAGATCGAGCACGGCGGTGGTGCGGGCGTCGTGCCGCTTGCGGTGCCGTTGCTTGCCGGTCCGGGATCGATCAGCACCGTGATCGTCGCCTCGCACGGCGGCGGCTGGTTGCATCACGTCATCATTGCAGTGTGCATCGCGCTCGCCTGCGCGGCACTCTGGCTGTCGCTCAAGCTGGCCGGGCCGGTCGGCGCGCGTCTCGGGGTCACGGGCCTCAACATCGCGACCCGCTTGCTCGGGCTGCTCCTCGCTGCGTTCGCCATCGAGAACATGGCGACGGGGTTGAAGGCGCTTTTCCCGGGGCTGGGTTAGCAGGCTCGTTCGAGGGGCTGCGGACGGTGGGTTCGTTCACCGAATAGTCGACTTGCCGCGTGAATTTTTCCCGCGACAGAAGTCGCTGCAGTTGCAACACTCGGGGCTTCTGACCGGAGTTTACATCTCATGAAGAAAAACAAACTCAGAACCGCCTCGATGGTCGCCGCCCTCTCGTTCGCAGGCGCGGTGTCGAACGCCGCAAGCGCCGATGTCCTGCAAGGGATGTTCGACGACGTGTACGAGTCCAGCTACTATGCGATCGGCAGCGGTGATTCGACCCTGACCTTCCAATGGTCCACGGCGTCGCCGGATCTTTCCGGCTACTTCTACGCGGGTGGTCCGGATGGCATCGGGGTCCACGTATTCGCGGGACTTGCGGACCCGACGACCGTCACGAACGCGGCGTCGTTCGTCTACGAGACGATAGAGGCCCCTGTGGCAACGGAGGGCGACACAGTCTTCCTGCGCAACTCGAGCGGCGTTTACGCGGCGATTGCTCTGAAGGATTTCGTAAAGCTCGATCCGCCCGTGCCGGCGCCCGGTGCCAGCTTCTCCTATCTGTCGACGCTCGATGCGGATTGGTACGTCGATACCACGGGCACCGGAAGCTTCAGTACCACGCCGGTACCCGAGCCTTCCGCCTATGCGCTCATGATCGCCGGGCTCGCGCTCGTCGCATACCGCAGACGCTCGCGTCGATCCGTCGACCAGAGCGAAACAAGGCGGGAGCGATACGACGCTCGTGCCCGCCAGTGGTCCGGTGCCACGGATAACGCACCCGGTTCATGAGTCTGGCTTGCCCAGCATGGCCCGCAGCCGTTCATAGTTCGCCGGCTCCATGCGCAGTGCCTTGCTGCAGATCAGACGGTCGATTTCGGTGACCGCCGAATTGTACGGCGTCGGAATGCCCAGCTCCCGGCCCTTGCGGGCCACGAGCCCGCTGATGAATTCGAGCTCGGTGCGCCGACCCTTGATGTTGTCGTGTATCGGCGCGGTGCGCGAATTGCGCCCGACATGCGCCATCAGCGTTTGCATCACCTTGGCCAGCATCTCGTCGGTATCGCCGCCGAAATCGTCGGCGAGCAGGCCGAAGATCGGCTCCATGCGATAGCCGAGCGCCGTTCCGACGGCGAGCGTCTCGCGGCCGAGTTCCACCGACAGATCGAACATCCCCGGCAACTCGCGGGCATCCCAGTTCTTCATGCCGAGCAGACCGAAGGGCCCCATCGTCATCGAGTTGGTGATGAGCTTCGTCCACTTGGTGCCGTAGATGTTGCTCGTGACGCCGACCTTGCCGACGTTGCGGAACATTGCTTCCAGCTCGTAGACGCGCTTGCTGAGTTTGCCGTCGAGTTCGCCGAGGCCGAACCATGTACCGGTGCGTGGCGTGTTCCGCTGCACGAAGCCGGGGACGAAGATCTCGGCCGACAACTCCACGCAGCAGCCGACGACGCGCCCCCGACCAATGATGTCGGCGATCGCATCGTCGTTCATGCTGTTCTGTACGCCGACGAACCAGCCGTCCGGCTTCAGGTACGGCGCGATCAGTTCCGCGTGCCAGCGGGTGTCGTAGGACTTGACGGCCATGAGCACGATGTCGAACTGCGTGTTCAGGCGCGCGAGATCGCAGAGGTGATGAGCGCTCGGCCGCACATGCACTTCGCGGTCGGTCATCTGAATGCGCAGCCCCTGGCTGCGGATCGTTTCGATCTGGGCCGGCCATTGATCGAATACCGTGATGTCGTAACCGGCGTCGACGAGATCGACGCTGATGCTGCTCCCGATCGCACCGGCACCCAGCACTGCAATGCGCTTGCCCATGGCTCCTCCGTCTGTGCATGCCGTGCCGATTCTATAGCCGGCGTACCGTGAAGCGAACGAAAACGGGTTAAGCTTGGGCGTGGTGGGTTCGATCACCGCCGACCGAATGCAGCGATCATCGGCTCACCGAAGTCGAATTCTGCAAGTGGGACGAACGCGGCCACCCTGGCAGGTCCGCGACCAAGTGAGGAGGAGCGCGATGAAACATCGCAGGCGAACGTATGGCCGCGCTGCGGCATTGGCGTGGGTATTTGCATCGGCTACCGGTTTGCAGTCCTATGCGGCGCACGCCGCCGAAGCCGACTATCCCAATCGACCGATGCGGCTTATCGTGCCGTTCGCGGCCGGAGGCGGCACCGACATCATCGCGCGTCTCGCGGCGCAGGGGCTCACCGATGCCTGGGGGCAATCGGTCGTCGTCGACAATCGCACCGGAGCGGGTGGTGCCATCGGCGTCGGCATCGTTGCCAAGAGTACGCCGGATGGATACACGCTGCTGCTCGCAAGCAACGGGCCGCTCACGTTCATGCCGGCGTTGAGTTCCAAACTCGCCTACGATGTCGACCGGGACCTGCAGCCCGTGTCGCTTGTCGCATCGCAGCCCTTCGTTCTCATTGCCTCGAACGCGAGCGGCATTCGGTCGGTGAAGGATCTCGTTGCTGCCGCGAAGGCGCAGCCGGGCAAGGTCGTGTACGGTTCCGGAGGCACTGGCGGCGCGTCGCACCTCGGCACGGAGCTCTTGCAGGTGCTCGCCGGAATCTCCATGCAGCACATTCCCTACAAGGGCACGGCGCCGAGTTTCGCCGCCACGTTGAGCGGCGAGGTTCAGGTAGCGATGGGCGGCATCTCGACGGCCGTGCCCCTCTTGAAGGGCGGCCGTGCCCGAGCGCTCGCAGTGAGCGGTGCGAAACGCTCCTCGTTGCTTCCCGATGTGCCATCGATGCAGGAAGCCGGTGTGCCGGGTTATCAATTCGACGTGTGGTACGGCATTGCCGTGGCTGCAGGCACGCCACGCGGGATCGTGAATCGAATCAGCAGCGAGATCGGCAAGCTCGCGAAGCAGCAGGCGACCCGCGATCGCTTTTCGAGCGGCGGGATGGAAGGCGTCAGCAATACGCCGGATGAGTTCTCTGCGCTGATCAAGCAGGAAGGTCAGCGCTGGAAGAAGATCGCGGCGTCGGCGAACATCAGGCTCGACTGATTCGATATCAAGCGCACGGTACCGACTACCTTCCGAACAATTTCCTAATGCCGCCGACCAGACCGTCGACCACGCCCGGCGCGTCTTGCGCCGGCTTGGCGGCCGTTCGCGCCGATGCACCCGTGAGGGCGGCCTGACAGGCGTTGTCCGGGACGCTGCTCGAAAGCAGTCCGCCCGCGAGCAGGGACAGGCCGCCCGTGGCGGCGGCCAGGCCCAGTTGAGCGGCGGCTTGCGCCGTCCCGCTCATGTCGAGTTGGACCCTCGGGTTTGCGAGGCTGCCGCGCAGCCGGCCGAGACTTGCGAGGCCACCGAGCCCGACGCCCAGCCCCGTGGCAGCCTTGGGGCGAACGCCGAGGTCCACCGTCTCGTTGCGAAAATCGATCACACCCGCGGCGATGACCGTGACCTTGCTGGTCTCCGCTGCGATGCTGTTGTCGATGCGGGCCACGCCCTGACGGATCGGCAGGCGCACCACGGCACACCTCAACTCGGTATACGGTTCGGATTTGCGAGCGGGGTTCACGGCATTCAGCAGCTCGGTGACGTCGGCCCCCCAGTCGATCGCACGATTTCTAAGTCGCCCGGGCCCGACGACGATGCGCACGTCCGCGTTGGCATTCGCCATGAGCGCGCGCGTCGAATCCCCACGACCGTTGAAGCGGATGTCGAGATCCGTGGGGCTGCCTTCGGGCGTGCCCGAGACATTCATGAGCGCGCCGAGCGCGCCGAGCGATATGCCGTTGCCGTTGACGGCAAGATCGACGTCTAGTGTCTTGCCGGAGGATGCATCGAGCGTGGTTCGCATGCTGAGCAGCTTGCCCTCGATATGCAGACGGACCGGATCCGCGACGATGCGACCCCGGGTTGCCCTGGCTTGCACCTCGACGTTGTCGACCGCCTTGCCGTCCCGCAGGGCCAGGCGTGCGATACGCGCGCTCAGCTTGCCATCGATGGCGGTCAGCGCAGCGACCGGCAGCGGCTCGGCGGAGAATATGCGGCCGTCCTTCGGGTTTTCCTTTTTGTCCGGACCGAGCAGTTCGGCTAAATCGACGATCGACGCATCGAGTTCGACATCGAGGCTCGGCGCCTCCTTGGTGCGATCGACGAGGACGCGGCCGCCAAACGATGATTTTCCGAGCGTGGCCTTGAGTCCCTCGATGCTGGTCGTGCGGGCTGTCGTCGTGAACTTGCCTTCGGCCTTCAGCGCCGGCAGCGAAATGGGTGCGGTGCCGATGAGCTTGGCGAGCCGATTCCAGTCGCTGACAACGAGATTGAACTGGGCTGACGTGGCATCCGCGCTGTCGGTACCGCTGGCGGGCGAAGTGTTCGCGGTGAGCTCGGCGCCGGATGACTTCAACGTCACGTCGACAGCGGTGGGCGATGCTCTTTGATCGACCTTCGCCGCAATTTCGATGGATTCCGCATTGAGGCGTCCGATGCCCGTGAGGGTGATTTTTCCGCCGGCTGTACTGCCCTGCAGCGATGCGAGTTCGAGCTTCTTCTCGCTCTTCTCCTTGGCGCTGCGATACGTGATGACGCCGTTTTCGACTTCGGCATGATGAATGTCGATGGGCAACGCCTTCGATTCGTCATTGGACGGCTTGGCTTCCCCCGCCGGTGGATCGAAGACCCAGTTGCCGGTGCCCTTCGCATCGGTTTCGAGCAGAACGTCGGGCTCGATCAGCGTGAGGCCGCGAATATCGACCTTGCCGCTCAGCAGCGGGATGAGCGCGATGCCTACATCGACGCGCCTGACGATCACCATGTCCGGTCGACTGCCCCATGGGGCATTCTGGAATCGAACCCCTTCCAGGGAGATGGTCGGTTCGAACGACACGGAGACGCCGACTTTGCCGTCCACCTTGAGTTCCCGCCCGGTCTGCGCCAAGACCTTCTCGGCTGCGAGTCGAACGACATCGGCGGTGTCGATCCGACTTGCCGCGTAAAGAGCGACGCCGACGAGGACTGCCGCCACCGCGCCGGCACCGATCAGGATGGGTTTTGCACGCATGAAGACGTCGCCTGTGGTTGCCGAATCTCGTTGGAAGGAAGGGGCGCGCGGACGTTCCGGTTATTTCTCGACCGTCGCCCGTTCGACCGCGAGCATCCCCTTCATGTCGATCGTTTCATGCAGGGCCTCCTGTTCGGCGTGATGCGTTGTGCCGTCGAAGGCGGGATCCGGCTCGCCGCGGGCAAGACACTCGTAGCTGCGTTTCATCGCGCGGTGGAATGCGTAGGCGGAGATGGAACTCGCGAGGATGCGAAAACCGAGCGCACCGAGTTCGGCGAGCGGCAGACCGGCCGCCGATGCACCGTGTCCGGGCAAGGAGAACATGAAGGGGGGCGGCAGTTCGGCGGCGATGCGGCGTGCTTCCTCGGGGGTGCGTGCGCCGATGTAGATCACGTCGGCCCCCGCAGCCTTGTAGGCGAGGGCTCGTCGGATGGCATCGTCCATGCCGGTCTGCCGTACGCCATTGGTGCGCGCGATGATGACGAAATCGGCATCCCGCCTTGCGCGTACGGCTGCCTCGACTTTCGCGACCATGAGTTCCTGGGGAACCATGTGCTCGATGCCGATGTGGTGGTGGGCACGCTTCGGCAGAATCTGATCCTCGATCTCGATGGCTGCGAACCCCGCAGCCTGCGCCATCTGCATCGTATGGCGGATGTGCATCGGGTCGCCGAATCCCGCAGCGCCGTCCAGAATGAGCGGCTTGTCGCTGACCGCGCGGATCTCGATGCCGGCCTGGCACAGTTCGGTGATGTTGAGATTGGCTTCGAGGCCGCATTTGAGATAACCCAGGGTGCCGCCGCCGAGGTAGAGCACCGGGAATCCCGCCTGGTCGGCGAGCAGAGCGCTCAGGGGGTTGAATACGGCAGGGGCAACGTGGGCTTTGCGCAGGGTCAGCAGTTCGCGCAGGCGTCGGGCAGGGGACTTCATGGCTCCTCCGAAGGATGGTCTTTTCATCATCAAAACAAGCCGGCAGGCACGGTGTCAATCTTCCGCCGTGCCGCGGCGCAAGGAGTATCATTGAGCGACACACGCTGCACGGGCCGCTCGGCGCGCGCGGCCATTCCCCAGTCAGTCCAGTCCAATCCAGCGGCGCGCTTCAATCGCCGCGTTTTGCAAGGAGCTTACGGCATGGCATCCAATCGCCCCACCATTTCGGGAACGCGCCACGTCATCGCGGCCGGTCATTATCTCGCAGCCCACGCAGGGTTTCAGATCCTCGAAGCGGGCGGCAATGCCGTGGATGCCGGCGTATGCGCCGGCCTGTGCATCGACGTGCTGCAGACCGAGAAGGTGAGCTTCGGCGGCGTTGCCCCGATGATCATCTTCCGCGCAGAAGACCGTAAGCTCATCTCCATCGACGGCCTCGGCGTCTGGCCGAAGGCGATTACGCCCGACTACTTCGTCAAGCATCACGGCGGCAAGATTCCTCCCGGCGTGCATCGCGTGGTGGTGCCGGCGGCCCCCGATGCCTGGCTCACCGCGCTGGAGCATTACGGCACGATGAGTTTCGGCGAAGTCGCAGCGACCGCCCAGCGCTTCGCGAGCCAGGGCTTTCCGATGTATCCGCTCATGGCCGAGTTCATTGCCGAGAAGATCAAGTCGTACCAGCGCTGGCCGTCGAGCGCAGCCCACTTTCTCCCCAACGGCAAGGCACCCGTCATCGGCGAATTGTTCGTGCAGGCCGATCTCGGTCGCACCATCCAATACATGATCGACCAGGAGAAGGCTGCTTCGCGCAAGGGCCGCGCTGCGGGCATCCAAGCGGCCCGCGATGCCTTCTACAAGGGCGATATCGCCCGCAAGATCGTGAAGTTCCACGAAGAGACGGGTGGCCTCATGCGAATGGAGGATCTCGCCGAGTTTCGCGTGAAGTTCGAACCGACGGTCAAATCCGATTTCCACGACATCGAAGTGCATGCGTGCGGCGCCTGGTGCCAGGGGCCGACCGTCCCCATCGCGCTGAATCTCTTGAAGGGCTACGACCTGAAGGCAATGGGGCACAACTCGCCCGATTACATTCATACGCTCACGGAAGCCTTCAAGCTCGCGTTCTCCGATCGTCACCACTACATCGGCGATCCGAACTTCGTGAAGGTGCCGATGGAAGGGCTGCTCTCCGACGAGTACGCGAACGAACGCCGCAAGCTGATCCGCGAGCAGGCATGGCCCGAGATGCCGCCGCCCGGAAAGCCCAGGGGCTCCGAAGGCTTGTCGCCCGCAAAGGTACCCGCGCCCCAACCGGACGACGTGCGCCCCGGCGATACGTCATACCTGTGCGTGATCGATCAGCACGGCAATGCGTTCTCGTGCACGCCGAGCGACGGCTCGGACAATGCGCCTGTCGTGCCGGGCTGCGGCTTCGTGGCATCCGGGCGCGGCACGCAGTCGTGGGCCGATCCCGGCCATCCCTCCTCGGTGGCGCCGGGCAAGCGTCCGCGCCTCACGCCGAATCCGGCACTCGCGCTCAAGAACGGCAAGGCGCTGATGCCCTTCGGCACGCCGGGCGGCGACGTGCAATGCCAGTCGATGATCCAGGTGTTCCTCAACGTGAACGTCTTCGGCATGGACGTGCAGTCGGCCATCGAGGCGCCGCGCTTCTCGAGCTACAGCTTCCCGGGCTCCTTCGAGCCGCATCCCTACTTCCCCGGGCTGCTGCAAATGGAAGCCCGCATCGCTCCGGAAACGGGAGATGTCCTCAAGCAGCGCGGCCATCGCGTCGAGTGGTGGGACGAATGGACATGGCTCGCCGGTGCCCCCTGCGCGATCGTTGCGGATCACGAGCGCGGCATTCTGCACGGCGGCGCCGATCCGCGCCGCCCGGCTTACGTCTTGGGATGGTAGTGCGAGCATGAAGATCACCCGCGTCGAGACGATCGTCACCAGCATGCCCATGGCCTTGAAGGGCGATACGCCGTTCATGGCCGGCAAGCCGCGCACGAGCATCGAGACGCTGTACGTCAAGGTCGAGACCGACGCGGGGATCACCGGCTGGGGCGAATCGTTCGGCAACCGCATCTGGCCTGCGACCAAGGCGGCCATCGATACGTTGATCGGGCCTGCGTGCGTCGGGCTCGATGCCCTCGCGATACCGAGCGTGATGGCGCAGCTTCAACGCACGATGCAAAGCGCGGGCCGCAACGGGCCCGCCATGTTCGGGTTGTCGGGCGTCGACATCGCGCTTTGGGATATCGCCGGTAAGGCGGCCAACGTGCCCGTGCACCGATTGCTCGGCGGTGCGCCGCGTGCGAGCCTGCCGGCCTACGCGAGTCTGCTTCGCTACGGCAACGCCGAGGCATTGAAGCGCAATACGGCCGAAGCACTCGATCGCGGGTACCGCCATATCAAGATCCACGAGATCACGGTGCCCGAAGTAAAGGCGGCGCGCGAGGCAGCCGGTGACGACATTCCGCTCATGGTGGATACCAACTGCCCGTGGACGGTACGCGAAGCAATCGAGATGTCGCTTGAGTTCGAACCGTATGCGCCGCACTGGATCGAAGAGCCGGTCTGGCCGCCCGAGAACGTGCTCGGTCTGGCCGAGGTTCGCGACTGCACCGGCCTATCGATCGCCGCAGGCGAGAACGTCGGCAACTACGCCGATTTCCAGCGCCTGTTCGAAGCCGAAGCCGTGACATTCGCTCAGCCGAGCGTCATCAAGATGGGTGGCATCACGGAGATGCGCAAAGTCATCGCGCTGGCCGAGGCCTATGGGGTCGAGGTCGTGCCGCACTCGGCCTACTTCGGCCCGGGCCTGATTGCTTCGATCCACGTGCTCGCTGCACTTTCGAGCGAGACGACCGTCGAGCGGTTCTATTGCGACTTCACACAGAATCCCCTGGGGGATCGCATCGACCCGGTGGACGGACGCATCCGCGTGCCGCAGGAACCGGGCCTCGGTGCGGATCCCGACATGAAGGTGCTGGAGCAGCTGCGCATCGCCTGACGCGGCTGTCCGCGTTTCTCTTCGAGTTCAACACACCATGCTGCTATTTCATTGCCGGCCAGGCTTCGAAGCCGACTGCGCTGCGGAACTCACCGCGCGCGCCCTCGAGGGCAGCGCGGATGGGCGCCCGGAGTATCGCAGCGGCGAAGCCTATGTCGTCTGGCTGCCGTCCCACGGTATCAAGAGCCGTCCCTGGTTGCCCGATTTTTCCGATCTCGTCTTTGCGCGGCAGATGCTCGAGCAGTGCCGTACCGTGCCGCTCGACGAACCTGCCGACCGGCTGACGAGCATCGTCGAAGTGGCGAAACGCATGGGCCAGCGCTTTGCGACGGTCTGGCTCGAAGCGCCGGATGCCGATCGTCCGCGCCAGATGCTCTCGGGCATGCGCGGCTTTCAGGAGGCGCTCGAACAGGCGCTATTGAAGCACGGTGTATTGGGCGGCGGCCGTCGATCCAAGCGGCTGCACGTATGCCTGATCGATCGCGACTCGGCCGTGCTGGGCGTATCGAGTCCGTCGAACGGTTCGCCCTGGCCGATGGGCATTCCACGATTGCGCTTTCCCGCGGGGGCGCCGAGCCGCTCCGGCTTGAAACTGGTCGAAGCGCTCGCGACGTTCTTCACCGAAGACGAATTGTTGGGCCGTATGCGGGCTGGTCGCGTGGCGATCGATCTGGGCGCAGCGCCGGGCGGGTGGAGCCAGGTGCTCGCCTCGCGTGGATTGCGCGTGATTGCCGTCGACAACGGGCCGATCGCGCAGGGCGTGCTCGATACGCAATTGGTGGAGCATCGACGCGAGGACGCTTTTCGCTTCCGCCCGGATCTTCCCGTCGACTGGATGGTCTGCGATGTCGTGGCCGCGCCGTCGCGCATCGCCGCACTCGCCGCGCAATGGATCGCTCGCGGCTGGTGTCGGGAGACGATCTTCAACCTCAAGTTGCCGAACGCGAACCGCTGGCAGGAGATCGTGCGCTGTCATGGCGTGATCGAGAAAGGGCTCACGGCGGCCAAGGGCGACCATGCACTTCGCATCAAGCACCTCTATCACGATCGCGAAGAGGTGACGGCGCATTTGCGGCGGATGTAACACGGTACCGGTCGCATCATTCGGGGTGCCGGTCTTGCCGCCGGGCAGGTGCAGTCATTCGAGCGCTGCACGTGCCGTTACCCATCGGGACACCCGCGGCCCGCCCCGATCCAGATGGAGGTGATCGCGATGGGCCTCGTTGTACGCCGGACCCAGCACGCCATCGAAAACGCGGCACGCTCCACGATGAACTTCGCGCAGTACGCCGATGCGGCCGGTGTAGATCGACGAAACCGCCCCGATCAGGACGGCGAACGGCAGAAGCAGGACAAGGGATCTGCGCATGCAGGTTCTGCTCGATCAGGATCGGGGGCAAGGCGCCTGCACGCATCTGCTGGTCCCCGCTTCGACGCCAACGAAGTATCGCGTGTTGTTGACCGGTGAACGGCGCGCGCGATACAGTGGCCCTTCCCACATTCTTTGCAGGTTGCGGGCAGGATTTTCCGCGGCATCCTGCCCGCCTGACGGAGCAAGAAGCGCAACGATGTCGACCCAAACCGAAAACACTGCAGGCCTGAAACCCGCCCCCTATACCGACCGCTATGTCGAAGTCGACGGTCTGAAGCTTC
>JBIKKL010000276.1:0-6467 GCA_044360365.1 Burkholderiales bacterium
ATCAAGCCCAGACAGGCTTGCCACGTGAATGCTGCCACCCGCCGTAATCGACACCGCACCGCTTCCCTGGGCCTTGATGCCCGCCCGGGTGTCGTCCCAGAGCAATGCGCGCTCCACCATCCCGTTAATCGTTGTCGCGCGAATGACAACATCGGTCAGCTGGCCGATCACCAGATCGTCCTGCTCGCGAATTCGGACGTCGCCCGCATCCGATTGGGCGGAGATACGTTGCACCTGGGTACGGATGGCCGCACCGTCTTGCGCTCCGCCAATCGATCCGGCGGCGAAAAGACCGAGTTCCTTGGCGACGACGTTATGCTGGTCCGTGCCCTCGCCCAAGGCACTGCGAATATTGCCAGCACTGGCCATCACGGCCACCGCCCCGTCGACCTGATCGGCCCCAGACGAGGCAACGACGCGACCCAGTTCAATGTCGCCACGCGTCGCGTACAGGCGGATCGCGCCCCCTGCCGAGCCGAGTGACGACTCCGCCGCCATGTGGATTCCGCCGCCCTGGGCCTCGACGACGATATCGCCCGCCTGACTGTTGATCTGTGCGCCGGCCTCCATGCTCGTTCGAGCCCCGGACGATAGACGGATTGCGCCCCCCGACGAGGTGATGGATACCCCTTGTACAAGCGTCAACTGACTCGTCGCGCCTTCGGCTGACAGGAACAGCCCCTCGCCGTAGACCGCCACGTCCTCGCGCACCGACAAGTCGCCATCGCTCACGCGCACCGACAAGTCGCCATCGACCGTCGCACTACCCGCCACGACGCCTTGAGCCGACTGCGTGAGCTCGGCGCTTTCGCCGCCGATCACCAGCGCCCCGCCAGCAGTCCGGCCGATCGGACCAACACGGTTGAACTTCTCGGTTAAGGCGTCGATCGTCAAAGCACGGGTCGAGAGCAGCGATGCCCCATTCAAGGCGCTGAGGGCCAAGCGCTCAGCACTGACTTCGATCGTCTCCTGGCGAAGGCCTGTCTTGCCCACGCTACCGGCCGCATCCAGGATGAGCGTGCCCGTGCGGATATCCACGTCAGCATCATCGGCGGATTCCAGGATGCTACCGGCGCTGGAGATAAGGGCCACCGCCCCCGCGCCCGCATCGATCGCCTCGAGACGGATGTCCCCGGCCGCTGCAATCCGTACCCGGCCTTCCGGCTTGTCCGTCTCTTCAGGTTTCGCCACGACGATGACGGCGCTCTGAGCTTGCGTGAACTTGCCGGTGAAGGCTTCGACATCCAGGTGCCCCGCCCGATGATCGATGCGCGTACCCGTTTTCTGAACGACATCTCCATGTGCTAGCAGGGAAATCCTTCCATCGCCCATGCTTATGTCATTATTCAGCGCGAGATCTCCGCGTGTCGACTCCAGTCGCAGGAAGGTATAGGGATTCCCGAAGATATCGATCTTCGCCGCCACCGCGAGATCTTCTCCGGCGGTGATGAGCACGCTGCCTTCGAGATTCAGATCGAGCTTGTCCAAGGACAAGGCATCGACGTCGCTGATGGCGATGATGCTGTTCAACCGCGTGTGCGTCGTCAGGCTCAGGCGCTCAGCATCGATCAGCAGGTCATTGACCAGCGCGCCAATGTTCCTCTGCTCGTCGAGTTTTGTCGCCAGGCCTGCCGTGAGGTCCACCGATTTCGCGGACACATGCACGCTCTCTCGATGCTCCACGCGCCCCGATGCGAGCAAGCTCCCGGTGCGGGCGTGTAACGAAACATCACCCGCCTTCGACGCGACTTCGGCGAGATAAAGACTCCCGCTCCATTCGGCGATCTCAACATCCCCGAACGCTTGGATCGTCAAGGTCCCTTCGCGCCATTGGTCGCCGCTGCCGGGCAACTTCTGACCAAACTCGCCGACATTGATCGACAAGGCGCCCGCGTTACTCCTGATGACGCCGCCCGTGACACCCGCCCCCCCCTGGGCGATCAAAAGCATGTCGCCGGCACTGCGCAACACAGCCAAACCACCCTCGGCATCAATGCGGTTGTCACTGCCTTGCGTGAGGATCGACCCGGTCGCATCGATTCTGAGCCGCCCTCCCGAGGTCACGCCGCTCTTTTCCAGGTCGGCAACATCGCGCACTCGCACATCGCCGGCAAAGGCCACGATGACGTCCCCGGCGCTGTCGATGGCGACCTCACCGCTGGCACTGACATTGACGTCGTCCCAGACCTGCACCACAACGCTGAGAACTTCCCAGCGATTCTCCACCCACTGTCCGGTGCGAACTTCCTGGACGCCATCGGTGGACGCAAGGAGGTGCATCGTCTCGGGCAAATCCTCGGTAGCATCGACCGCGCGCCAACTCCCAGTGAGATACGTGACCTCGCTCTCCAGATCGAGCGTCGTCGTCTCCCCCAGCCATTCGTAGCGCTGATAATTCACCGACTCGATGTCGCGAGGCGCCGCTTTGGAGAGCACCGCGAGCATGTACTCGGGTTGCCGCTCAAGTCGGGTCGGGTCGATGATGGTGGTGCGCTCGGTCGAGCGGCCGATGCCGCCATTGGCAGACTGCGAGATGAGGGTGACGTTTCTTCCCTGCACGTTCAGTCGTTCCGCCACGGCGGTGACTTTCGTGCCAGCCAGATCCATATGCGGAAAGATCGCCGCCATGACTTCCGGCGACACAGGGTTCGACGCGAGCCGATTCATTGTCTCGCCCGTGGGCAGCCCCGCAAATCGCAGTTCCGTCTCGGTGAAGCCGGCGGCGGCAATCTGTGCAGCCACCGCAACAGGATCTGCCGTTACGCGTTCGTACGAGGCATCGAGAATCGCCCCATGACGCGCTTCGAGCCGAACGTCTGCGCTCAACGAGTGAATCGAGACCGAGTCGGCCTTCCAGGCGTCTGGCGTGATCAGCCGCATGTCGCCCAGGGTCTCCTGGATGCTGATCGTGCCTTGTGCCCGGGCCGCCACGCCTCCCGTGCCAAGCACGGCGCTATCGACACGCGCGAAGATCGACCCTTCTCCGCCATCGAGTTGGACCTTGGCCCCAAAGATGCGCGAGCTGTACGTCGTTGCGTTGATACCGTTCAGCGCCTTGATCGTCACATTGCCAGCGCTCTGGACAGCGTCTTGCGCTCCGAAGGTCGCCGCGACGACTTGGCCGATCTTTAGTACAGGTGTGCCTTTGCCAGCCACCTGACTGATCGTGATGTTGCCCGTGACTTGAGCATTCAGACGTCCTCGCGGATCCTTCACGGTGATCGTGACGTCTCCCTTGCCTCGGATGTCCGGAACGGCGCCGACGAACTCGACGTTACCGGTGACGTCCATGGCATCGGCAGACAGGGCAATAGGCACGAAGGCTGGCTGCGCATCATCATTGGCTTCGGCCAGCGGGGTGGCGTCCCCGAAATTCATGCTCCCACGCAGCACCATCTTACCGACGGTCCTAATGTCGATCTTCGGCTCCGCAGGGCCTTGCAGCGTCTGAACGACCACGGGCAAGTCAGCACGTAAACTGTAGGTATAAAAATCTTTCAGCCCGGTCACGGTCGTTTTCTTCGTCGTCACCGTTTTCTGACGCATCCATCCGCCGCCGCTCGTGGTCACGTCGACCGTGAGCTCCTGGTTCTCGAACGTGCTGTCGTAGCGATCGAGTGCCTTCTTCGCCGTCCATGTCTCCCCGTTAGCCAGCTTCCACGGCGAGCTAGCCGTAGCGACCCAGGAATAGGTCCACTTACTCCCATCCAAGGGATTCGCCAGTACCGAGGCCACGTCGACTTGCCGTTTTCCCCCGGTCAAGGTCTCAAGGAGCTTCCATTTCTCCGTATCTGAGAAATCGGTCACCGGGAAAGTGAGCTTCCCTGTTTGACCGACATAGACGTAAAGCTTGTTGCTTGCGACATCGCGCACTTGGGTCTTGTCTTGGGTGACATCGACCGCGAGGTTGCGCTTCTGTTCGTACTGGACAAGCAGATAGTCGCTCAGTCCGAGTTGCAGAGCGAGTTCCGATTCCAGAAGCGGCAAGCCGTCCGTGAACCGCGATTCACTGTAGCTTGCTTGCTCGTCCGGTGACAGGCCGTCCCAATCGAAGCCCAGCAGATTGAAGCTGTTTTGCTTGTAGATATCGAGCTTTGTATTGGTCTTGGCCTGCCCTTCTGTCCAGACGTAGAAGCGGCCCGTGACTGGCTGATAGAACAACGGCTCAGTGGCCGACTTCACCTCAGGGCCACCGACAACGGAATAGACAATCGAACTGACACTACCCTTGCCATCAGCCTGCTTCAGCACCCCTTGTCGTGTCGTGTGCGTGACCGAGCCGTCCTTGTAGGTGTATGTCTCCTGTCGCAGCGTGTCGCTGTCGGTGATCGTAATCAAGCCGACTCGATTCTCCGCCACGTCGATTTCGTCGACTTCCAGGGTGAAGTTCGTGCGATTGTCGATGACAACCGAGGTGTACCCGCTCGCCACACGCAAGGCGCCATTGCCCGTACTGACGATCGTTCCGGTCAGGTTGATCGTCCCGCCCTTGGGTTTGATCGGATTGAGGGTGATCTTCTTGGTGGCGAAATCGAATGCCCCAGTCACCGTGGCCGGACCGGCGGTGCCGAAGGTAAGCCCGGGCTGCACCTTACCCAGCGAATCCACGAAGTTGACCGATTCCGAGGGATTGAAAGACGCATCGATGGTGAGTTCGATCCGATCGACCCCACTCTGCAACAGTCCATTGATGTTCAGGTAGCGGGCGTTGATGTTGATCTCCCCCATCGCAAAGATGGTGGAGTCGGTCGCCGGATTGAGAATGGCATCGAGCAGTGCCTGCAAACGCGAATCGCTGCGCTCCAGACTGAGCGAGCGGCTCAAGCCCGCATCATTGTAGACCTTGTCCCCAAACACCTTGTTGAAGTCAATGTACTGACGCGGATCCGAACCGGCATGGAACCAGTTCTTGCTGACCAGATTGAAGTCGCCCGTTGCCGCCAGCTCGAGTGTGCCCGCCCGCAGCTCCCCGGTGACGTTGATGCTGCCGCTGAGGTTGGTCAGCTTGACCTTGCCGTCCTCATTGACCACTCGACCCTTGATCTGGATGTCCTTAGGCGACTGAGGTACCGCAATATCCTTGAGACTCGTATACCAGCTCGTGGGATAGGATTGTTGCGTGATACTGATCACGCTGTCATTCGCGGGCCCAGGCTCGACGTAGGCGCGCGCGTTGAAGTAGGTGGCGCCTGCGTCCATGACGACGCGCTTGCCATCGACGGTCTCGGTGGATCCGGTCTTTGTAATTCCGACGTCGTTGATCTCCATGCCAAACGGGGTCTCGTTGACGATGGTGATCTTGGCTTCCCGATGGGCGATGAGCCGTTTGGCATCGACCGCCGTTTTGATCGTCGAACGATAAACCTCATCGGCCTTGATGGAGATCAGACCCGCGGACGCCTTGATCGAGGGCATCCGCAGATAGAGCACATCGAGGCTCTCCCGAGCGGTCACGGATTTCTTGCCGTCGGCCCCGGTAGCCGACTCGGTCAGACCGAGCTTGCTCAACTGCTCATTGATCTTGTCGAGCAACACCTGATATCGGGCGATCGCTTCGGGATTACCGGCATGGCTCTCGATCCAGCCGACGACTTGCGCGCGATCGTCCAGCAGCTGATTCGCGACATTGGCATAGACCAGCGTCGGCAAGGCCATGGCCTTTGGCTTGACCACATAGAAATCGTCGCTTAGGGCCATCGCAAATACGAGCCCTCGATCACTGGACACCACTTCGATCTCGCGCCAGCCCGCCGTTGCAGCGTAACTCTCTGCCGTCGGGTTGATGGTGAGGGAATCTCCCAAGCGCTGATACCAGCGGCCATTCACGCTGCGTATCGTGTCCCCGCTTTTGACATTGAGCGAGGTTTCGCTGCCGGTGAGCCGGTGGGTCGGGCTGATTTCCTTCCAGCGGGAGGTGTCGGTGTAATCCTGTTTTTCGAGGACCAGCGATTCCTCAACCGAGTCGCCCCCCGCGGGGGTAAAACGGTAGGCCTTGCCGGCCGTACCCTTGCCGAACGCTCCCGCCACCAGCTCGACGATTGTCCCGGCACTCACCGACAGCGCCACGTCCTCCAGATCCAGCGCGGCATAGTGGTACTGCTGCCCCTCATCCAAGCCAAGCGCTGTTTTCTCGGCTGTCGTCAGGTCCTTGCCGAGCTTATCGGCGGTAAGCTTGGTTTCGTTGTTCACCTCATAGGGCAGCAGTTGCACCAGCGTCTTGTAGTTCACACCGGCTTCAACGCGCGCATCGCTGCCCACCGAAACCCGGTTCGTACTATTGACGGAAGTGCGATAGATCGAATTCAGCGGATAGACCACCGGCACGATCAGCGCCTTACCCTCACCCTGTGCCCGATTGTTGCCGCCCAAGCCTTGCTCGGCCAAAAGCTGCGTGCTGCCGATCGAGCGCACTTCTGTTTTGCCGAGCAGATCGATCGTATTGTTTTCAATCAGATGCGAGCGGGCGA
>JBIKKL010000277.1:0-6454 GCA_044360365.1 Burkholderiales bacterium
CTATGGCGTTCGGTCGATCGCGATTAGATTCCTGGGAGCGAAGGAGACCGGGAACGGTCGACGCTGATTCGGTGCGCCGTTCGTGAGCACGCCGCGCGCGCTTCTAGTGCGTCGTTGATTCGACGCGAGTGTCCTGAGTCGGAAATTCGTTGCACATTGCTGAACGCTATCGCCACCGGGTCAGCGACAAAAGTGTCGAAATCGGCGCCAGACGCGAAGGAAACCACAGCCAGGTTGGACGCCTGGCGAGGATTTCCGACAAAGTATGGCGTCGATTCTCGGCGCTTTTGGTCAGCGGATTTCCGACTCAGGGCACTAATGTGCGACCCCGCCTGAACAGGCCTCTGCACGAGACACCTGCGCGGCAGCCTGCTCGCGTGTATAAAACCGGCCATCCAGCGAAAAGCCGGCGATGACCGTCCCAACGACGTGCGATGGACGACCATAACGGTCTCGGGCAACGACCAGTGCGTCGGGTAGACCGTCGAGCAAGTGGAACGCCGCCGGGCGACCATCCGTGAACATGCACGGATAGATCTCGCCGGTGCGCGTATCCATGAAGGCGGGGACGAAACCAAGATGGCGGTTGTCGCTGCTTACACCACCCGATCCGCGATGGGCGGCTTGTTCGAGTTCCAGATAACGTCTGCTCAACGTCAACATGCACGACTCCTCAATGGCGTCGACATCGCCCGGCGACCCTTGCATTCCACCGTCGAACTCATTATCGGCAGGGGTCACCGACGATGAAGGACGGACGACATCGCTTTCCAGGCGCCGGTTCCGGTGATGGTGTTACCGCGAGCAGGGAACTGCGTACTGCTCGTGCCATCGTAGACCCACCGACGCCTGCCATCGTTCAAAGCGAATTGCGTACCCGCTCGGCCCCACCCGGCGAGGATGGCCTCAATCGACATCCACGCCCGCTGCTCGCGCAATCGCGACGAGCCGCGGTCTGGCCTCGATCATGTCGGTCAGGTTGCCGAAAGCATTCGTGTAGTGGCCACGAAAACCCCTCGCCTCGATACGGCGGAACATCGAGCCGAAGTCGAAATCGCCGCGCCCCGGGATCAGATGTTCCTCGTGTCCGTTGCGCCAGCAATCGGCGAGCCGAACTTCCGCCACACGTTCGAAATCGAGTGCATCGATGAAGCTGTCGACCCCTTCCTCGACCAGATGCGCGTGGTTGGCGGTGAACGAAAGTCGAAAACTCGGAGAATCGATCCGGTCGTAGTAGTAGCGCCAGTCCTCGACCGTGTGTGCGAGGTAGTGAACCTCGGCATTCGCCGGCTCCTTGTTGAGGTTCTCCAGCAGCAGCATCGCGCCCAGACGCTCGGCACGCTCGACCAATCGCTGGATGCGCGCCAGCCCGGCTTCCATGCGCTGGCGCTTGTCGGACGTGAAGTGGTAGCCGGCGTGCAGGACGATCCAGCCTGCGCCAAGCTCGCGATAGACATCGAGGTAGGCTTCAAGATAGCGATCCACGGCGTCCGCCACGAGCGGGGCGTACTCGGCAACGTTGACCGCGGACGACGTATGCAGGCCCAGACGGATACCGTGCGCTTCGCATGCGCGTCGTATCCCGGCACAGCGGGTTGCATCGAAGCGGTCGAATGCGTTCTCGCCGGTATCGAGCTGGATGTCGATGAAGCGGATGCCATGACGAGCGGCAAGGCCGATGCCCTCTTCCAGGCGCACCTTGCGGCCGAGGTCGATACCGATTCGATCGAGCAGGTTCATCGTGCACTCCTCCTCAGGCGCGTACATCCTGCCGCTGCGAGCGACGCGCGCAATGGTACAGGAAACCCGCCGCCCCAAGCGCGGCGCCACAGACGGCGATGAATCCGGCGCCGTAACTGCCGGCGGCGCCGGCCGCCGCAACGATGATCGGCGCAATGATGAGGCCGACATAGTTGATGGCCTGCAGTGTTCCTGTCACGAGGCCCGCCGCATCCGGTGCGCGACGTGCGATTTCGGCCAGCAGTACACCATTCCAGCCACCGGAGGTCGCACCCATGCAGAAGACGAGCACGGCCATCGCCATGCGGTTGACGTCCCCTTCGAGCATCCCGATCGTGATCCCGCACGCAGACATCGCCACGCCGAGCGCCACGAGCAGTGTCAACGGACGAACGTAGCGATCGGCGACGAAGCCCCAGAACAGCCGGGCAACGAAGGCACCGACCTGGGCGATGCCCAGCATCGCGGCGGCTTCGGCCAGTGTGAAGCCGAGTTCGCCGACGGCATACACGACGAAGAACCCGTTCATGCAGAACTGCGTCGGCGAGTACACGGCGATTGCCACACCCAGACCTTGCAGCACAGGATCGCGCCTGACTCGATGCACGCCATCACTCAACTTCGCGCGCGGAAGATCGTTCACGCCGACGCCGGCGGCTTCGTCGATCCCTCGCACCAGCGGACGAAACACGAGCAACAGCACGCCGAGGATCGCGACGAGCACCCACGCCGTCCCGCGCCACCCCAGAGCAGCGTTCAGGAACGGCAAGCTGAAGCTCGCAATGAGAAAACCCGCCTGGACTCCCGTCTGGCGTACCGAGAACATGAGGGAGCGATGACGCGGTGGTACCACGCGTATGAGCACGCGTGCCCCCGCCGGCCCCTGGAGCGACCACGCCGCGCCGAGCATGATCGCCGTCAGAACGAACGCAACCGGATGGCCGATCGCCGCCACCGCGAGCGACAAGGTCGATAGAAGCAGCGTCGACTGAGCCACGCGCGCCCCGCCGAATCGATCGGAGAGTTCACCGGCAGGCACGGATACGAGCCCGGCCACTACCCACATGATGGTCGAATAGATCCCGATGAGGGCAGGATCGAGCTTCAGATCCCGTGCCACCTCGGGAGCGAGGACGAAGACGAGTTGTGTCGCGATGGCTGCCGATACCTGCGTGTACCAGAGAAACAGCGTGGGCGCGACGAAGCGGCGGTACGGCGTGTCGGACAAGAATTTCTTGGAGCGGTCGACGGCGCCGGGTTGACCGGCGCCGCGCGGAAACGACTCGAGCCTTCTAACGGTTGCGGCGCGTCAGTGAGTTCCGGCAGGCAGGCGGAAGCTTGAGCGCTCGGAATCGTGCAGCTGCTGGATGAGGCCGGTTTCCCAGGCAAGATACCCCCGCGCCGCTTCCTTGTTGCCTTCGTGCCGATCGTGGACGAAGAAGAGGAAGTCGATGCGCTCGGCATCGATCGGTTCGTTGGGTGTGGCGACGAGCTTCAAGCCCGCTGCTGTGCATTGCTCCGGCGTCGCATCGACGATGCGAACATCCTTCGCGCCGGCGGCCAGAAGATCCATCGCTGCCAGCGCTGCGGTCCCGGCATCGTCGGCCATCAGCGCGATGGGTTGGCCACCGCTTGCATGGCTGCCGATCACAGGCCGCATGCTCCAGCGTGCACCCTCGACGTGCGCCTTGCGAAACGCCCCGCTCGCACGCAGATCGATCAGCTTTCCGCTACGCATGAAGGCGGCAAGTTCGCCGGGTGCAACCTTGGGCAGCGTCGGCAGGCGAGGGGCCGGACCAACGTGCGCTTGCAGATCGGCCTTCACGCCTTCGATCAGCACATGGACTTCGTGCCCCATCTGAGCGAGCCAGCTCGCCACGACGGGCGCCCGCACCAGATCGCTGTCGAACACCACGATCCGGGCATTGCGCACACCGACATATTGATCTGTCGACTGGATGAATTGCCCGCCGGGCGTATGCTGGGCGCCCGGCAGCGATCCGGCCGCAAACTCTTCGGGCGTTCGCACGTCGCACAGGAATACGTTGCGGCTCGAATCACCGATCCACTGCTTCACCTGCGCCGCGGCAACGTACTTCACGCCGTGCCGCTCTGCGAGTGCGCGTGCCTTCGCCTGCTGCGCGGACAAGTCGGCACCGGCACCGACCTGCGGATACTTGCGATTCGCGCCATGATCGAGCTTGAGATCGGCGAGATACCACCCCTGCGTGCCGTTCTCCAAGGCATACACGGGGTTGTCGACGCCGAAGTTGCGCAGGGTCTGCGCGCCAAGAATGCTGCGCGTGCGCCCCGCACAGTTGACGATGATGGTCGTCTTCGGGCTCTTCACGATTTCGCCGACGCGATACGCGAGCTCGCCGTTGGGACAGCTGATGCCCGTCGGGATGCTCATCTTCGAATACTCGGCAAACGTGCGCCCGTCGAGAACGATGATGTCGTCGCCGCGCTTGATCATGGCATCGAGTTCCGTGACGCTCACGCGAGGCGTGTCGTAGGCGTGCTCGACCAGTTCGCCGAAGGTCTTGCTCGGCAGATTCACGCCCTTGTAGACCGGAAACCCCGCAGCGCCCCAAGCCTGGGTGCCCCCGGCAAAGAGGTGCACGTTCGTGTAGCCCATCGCCTGCATGCGCTCGATGGCGCGCTTCGCGAGCGTGTCGGTGCCGTCGTCGTGCACGACGGTCCGCGTACCGGTACGCGGCACAAGTCGCCCGATGTCGAGCTCGAGCTGGCTGTAGGGCACGGGTGCGGCAAAGAATAGATGCCCTTCGCCGAACTGGCCGGCTTCGCGCACGTCGATGAGCGCCATCTCCGCGCCGTCGTGCAGCCATTGCTGCAGGGTATTCGCATCGATGCTCTGGTTCATGGCGTGTCTCGTCCTCCGGTTGTGTGATCGTCCGGCCGATTATAGGCGCGGATCCGGCGATTTCCCTCCGGGAAGGACATCGCTAAACTAACCAGCAAAATTCGGTGCCAGGCACGTGCCTGGCACCGAATTTCCGATTCCACCCAAGCCACCTGAGGACGCCCCATGGCCTACGAATGCCTGCTCTACGAAGTGAAGGACCGCATCGCGACGCTGACGCTGAATCGCCCCGAGCGGCTCAACGCCCTGGGCGGCACGCTGCGCGAGGATCTGTACGATGCCATCCAGCGCGTCACGAAGGACGACGAAGTTCGCGTCGTGGTCCTCACCGGGGCAGGCCGTGGCTTTTGCTCCGGCGGCGACGTGAAGAACATGAACGAGCGCAACAACAACGCGACCGGATCGTACTATTCGATCAAGGAGAAGATCGAGCCGTCGCGCGATGCAAGCGTCCTGGCCATCCGCGACTGCCCCAAGCCCGTCATCGCTGCGGTCAACGGTGCTGCAGCCGGCGCCGGCTTCAACATGGCCCTGTGCTGCGACATGCGGATCGCGTCCACCGCCGCGAAGTTTTCCCAGGCGTTCGTCAAGCGCGGACTGCACCCTGACTGGGGCGGCACGTGGTTTCTGCCGCGCGTCGTCGGCACGGCCAAGGCTTGCGAACTCATCTTCACCGGCGACACGATCGATGTACAGGAAGCCTACCGGCTCGGCATCGTCAACGCCGTGGTCGCGCCCGAGGAACTGATGGCGAAGACCTACGAACTGGCCGCTAAGATCGCCAACGGCCCGCCCATTGCGATTCGCCTCGCCAAGCGCGCGATCTACCACAATCAGGACTGCGATCTGCGCAAGGGGCTCGAATACGAAACCTATGCGCAGAACACCTGCCGCGACACCGAGGATTCCAAGGAAGGCGTCCGAGCCTTCGTCGAGAAGCGCGCGCCCAACTTCCAGGGGCGCTGATCCGTCGGTCGGGAAGCGACGGGCCGCCGGGACCTGCGGCCGCCCGTCGCTCCACCTTTCGCCGCACCGGGGGTTTCGACCCCGACTGCGGATCGTATTACCAGTCGCTGCCGATCGCCCCGCCGATGATCGCGCCGGCAACCGTTGCCGCACCCTGGTGCTCACCGTAGCCGATCTGGCTGCCGATGATCGAACCCACGATCGCACCGCCGATCGCCCCTACGACCGCACCGCCATGCACCGACGGCCGCGATTCGTAATAGCGCGGATACGCGGGACGATACGCCGGTGCCGGCTGCACGTAGACCGGCCGCTCGACCACCATTCGCCGTGGGGGTGCAGGGTGAACGTAGACGGGGCGTTCCACGATGATGTCCCTTCGCGGCCAGCGTCCGTCGTAGCTCCGGTCGTAAGCGCGGTCGTAGCGCCGGTCGTACACGCGCTCGTAGCGCGGCTGCGACCAGCTGTCCCGCCCGTCGTAGTAGCGGTCGCCACGATCCGCGTGTGCCGCCGGGACGACGGCCGCCAAACCGAGGCTCAATGCAGTGAGGGTCCTGATCGCGTTCATGGCTAACTCCTTTTGAGTTGACGCATGTCATTTAACGCGATCGATCGCCCGGGGACCACCTGACAATTGCAACAATCCGTGACGAGCGTTACAACTCGCCACCGCCACGAACGCCCAGCACGGCCTCGCGCGACCACTGCGGCGCAAGCATTTCGATGAAATCGGTCACGTAGCGGCGAGGGTATGCGCCGCGCCGCAAACTGATCGTCATTCGACTCGGCGGAAAAAGCGCGGTGACGTCGATGCCGACGAGGCGATCACGATCGGCGGCTTCCACGGCAATCGTCGGAATGACG
>JBIKKL010000017.1:0-19345 GCA_044360365.1 Burkholderiales bacterium
GAGTTAGTGGTAATTCAAGAACCACTCTGGATACCGGCGATCGGACCGACACGGTGCCGCCAGCGCTCGTGTACGCCGATCTGCTTGCAACCGGTGACGCACGGCGCATCGAAACCGCTCAGATGATCTATGACGCCTATCTCGCTCAACTTCTCCCAGCGGCGTGAATTCGCGCTAGATGCTGACATCATGGCGGAAACCTTGCAATGTAGCTCGTGGGCTGCGCCGGTTACAGGGTTTGCGGGCGGTGGCGTGACCGCGTCATATCGCTCAGCCCGTGCAGAAACGTTGACAATCGTAGCTCATGGGATACACTCGGTCGATACAAGTACGCGTCACGCAGCAATATCTCGATTGGATCAACTCCCTTAAGCACCGTGCCGGCAGAGCACGTATCCAGATGCGCGTAGATCGCCTCGTCCACGGAAATCCCGGTCAACATCGAGTCCTCGCGGGTGGTATCTGCGCACTCAAGATCGACGTTGGCCCGGGTCATCGGGTACTACACGGAACAACGCGGAGTGCTGATTCTCCTATTGGTCGGCGGGGACAAGTCGACGCAGCAGCGGGACATTCGCACAGCCAGTGCACTAGCGAAAGCACTCAAGGAATCCAACTGATGGCCAAGACCCCGAAGAAATCTCCCGGTAAGGTGAAGACCGTGGCCTACGATGTCGCCGAGCAACTCCGTAGTCCGAAGGAAATGGCGGCCTACCTGGACGCATGGCTGACCGAAGCACCTGACGATATTGCCGGCATCGCACGTGCACTGGGCGATATTGCTCGGGCTCGTGGGATGTCTCAGGTCGCGCGTGACGCCGGGCTCAGTCGCGAAAGTCTATACAAAGCGCTCAGCGAGAACGGGAACCCGAGCTTCGCGACTGTGTTGAAAGTCGCCAAAGCACTCGGCGTTCGGCTGCATGCAGAGGCCGTTTGACGATCGATACAAGTGCCTCCTACCGAGGGAGGCCTGTCGTGACAGCGCAGTGGCCAAATTGACCGCTCACCGGCCCGGCGACAGCATCGGAGACGACGAAACCCGAGGCTTCATTCGCCACGACTATTCAAGGATTTCTTCATGGCCAAGTTCGATCGAATCACCAGCGTTCCTACGATACTGAACGGACAGCCAACCATTCGCGGCATGCGACTGTCGGTGAGACGTGTCATCGAAGCGCTCGCGGTTTATCCAAACCGGGATGATCTCCGCCGCGAGTATCCTGATTTGGAGCCCGAGGACATTCGGCAAGCGCTGGAATTCGCGGCCTAGAATCTCTACACGAGCGTGCAGCCGTACGAAGCGGCGTGAAGCGACCGTCGCTCGATCAAGGCCTGCGGCGATCGACAGGCTCCTTACTCATTGCTTCGAACTGCGGCATCTGCCACGACCGTGTTGGAGGTCGTTAAAGCGCAGAATTCGGCGGCAGGCCAATACCGTTTGACCCTTCGATACACGGTGACTCCCAACAAGGGCAGGCCTTGTTGGAACAGCCCGGACTCTGTTAGCCCCACGTCATTTCTATACTATTGTCATACTGAAACCGAACCCCAGACCAAAACACAGAGATTCGCGCTTGGGCGTAACTCTGGGGGTAGCTTTCGAGCCAAAAAAACGCCGAAAACGGCGTATTTATTGGCTTCCCAGTCCGAATTCGGTTGTCGCCCTTGGGCCACCAACAATCAATAGCTTACAGATCTATCCCTTCGGCCGCTGTGCCGAATTTGTGTCTATAAGCCCATCCAACAGCTTCGCCCGATGCGCCAAGTGTGCAGGCGAAGGTGCGCATACCTCTGCACCATCGACGGCGTTTCCAAACCGCCCATCTCCTGAATGTCGCTCAGCGGTACGCCCTTCTGAGCGAGCCAACTTGCCCAGGTATCCCGGATGTCGTGCCATCGAAAACTCTCGATGCCCGCCCGCTTCAACGCCGCCTGCCATGCCTTCGTGTACGCCCGGTTGTACGGCTGTCCGCGATACGTGAATACGCGAGCCGGATGTTTGCCAACCTGCCGTTCCAGCACGGACCACCCCGTTGCATTCAATGAGACGGGGATGCCTCGCCCACCCGCGGCCTGATCCGCAGTAGTCACTGCCTATGGCTGCGTCCCGTTCAGGGCGAAATCGAATATCTCATGGCTCTTCAGCCGGTGGCAGGCCGCGCGCCGACGATAGTCCGCGTTCAGCGGCTCCGACAGGATGAAGGGCACCGTCGCTTCGGATAGACCACCGTGCGTGCGAAGCCGCGTTCCGGCAAGTCCCGACAAGTCGTGGTCAGCGGCGGAGGCGCCGATGCACACGCCCTGCGTCGCAATCACCGCAACATCGCCCTCGCGATCGGCCGGCAACTCGTAACGCGCGCACGCAGTCTCCCGGTCGAGTGCCTCCTCGATACCTCTTACGTCGCGGATCTCGGCGATGATCTCGCGCGCCGTGACCTTGCCCCGGCACCACACCCGCACGAACCCCCCAAGCGCACCGTGGTGGGCAACAAAGGCATCAGTGATCGGACAGATGACCTGGGTCTCGCCTTTGCCGAAGCGACGATCGAGGATGTCCTGCAACCAGATCACATTCGGCCGGCCCTGAGCATCGGACTTGTCGCTCATCCCGTGGTCGGCAGTCAGCGCCACCACGGCACCGAGTTCGGCGAGGCGGCCAAACCGGCGGTCGATCTCCCGGTAAAAATGGCGGGCCTCTTCCTCGTCAGGCGCGCACTTGTGCTGCACATAGTCGGTCAGCGAGAGATAGAGAATGTCGCGGTGCGCCTGTTCCAGCAACTTGATCCCGGCGTCGAGCACGAACAACGACAGCGCCATCGAATACATGTCCGGCTGCGGCGCACCGACGAACTCAAGCACGTTCTCGATGCCGTTTTCGGCCATCGTGCACTTTGAGGCGAACTCCGACGAGAAACTGACGTTGCCGGTCGAGACGTCCAGGTTCTTCCCAAGCTGACGGCGCAGCTTGTCCTTGGCGGTGATGGAGACGATCCGCGCACCCGCGGCACCGAAGCGACTGAGAATGGTGTCGCCGCGAAGCAGTTCGGGCCCGGTCATCACGACCGGCTTCCAGGTCGAGGTATCGAGGTAGTAGTTGCCCGAGATTCCGTGCTGAGAAGCTGGCGTGCCGGTAATGATGGACATGTTGTTGGGGCAGGTGAAGCTCGGCATCGTGCCTTCGGCCAGCGTCGCGAATCCGTGCTCCATGAAGCGGGCAATGTTGGGGATCAGGCCCTCGTGCACATACTGTTGCAGGTAGGCCGGATCGCCGCCATCGATGCATACCACTGCTACTGGCCGGCTCGGCCAGCGGTAATCGATTCCGTTCACGGTTACGGCCTCTGGCCGGACGGGAATAGTGCTCATGCGTGTCCTTTTCCGGCGCGTGCGCGGTGCAGTCGATCCCGGCTGCCGAGCGCGTGCTTGAGCAGCAGGTGCGAAGCTGAATCGGCATCGGCATCGGCGATCGCCTCGACGATCGCCTCGTGTTCACGGGTGGATCGGAGGATGTTCTCGGCGTCATGGCGCAGCATTTCACGGCGCAGCAACCTGAGCTCGTTCACGACACGACGATAGTTCGCAGCCAACGCGAGATTGCCGGACGCCTCGGCCAGCGCATCGTGAAACGCGAGGTTCAGCGGCAGGTAGGCATCGGCCTCGCCGGCCCGCGACACCGCACGCATGCGCTTGAGCATCGCTCGCAGGCCTGCGAGCTTCGAGGGCGTGCGGCGCTGGGCTGCAAGCCGTCCGATCATCGCCTCCAACGCAGCCCGGACCTCGTAAATTCCATCCGCCTCTTCAAGGGAGATCTCGCGCACGAACACGCCACGGTTCTTCTCGGCACGAACCAGCCCGGCCTGCTCGAGCGCGCGAAACGCTTCCCGTACAGGCCCGCGAGAAATGCCAAGGGTGCTTGAAAAATCCATTTCGTTCAGTTTGGCCCCGGCAGCGAGCGTCCCGCTGACGATCTGACGCTCGATCTCCTGGCGCACCAGCGTGTTCAACGAATGCTCGCGAAGCACGCGCAGCGCACCCTGAGTCGGGTCGACGGACGGACTCGCGGCGGATCCTGCGTCGGCGCTCATCGAAACAACGCAGCCCGCTCGGACAAGCGCACCCAGTGTGTTGCCAATGTCATGTTGTGATTAGATCCTGACCTATGTATATTGTCAACAATATACTAAAAGAGCGCGGCAACAGCGTCGCCTGAAACGCGCCTGCAATGTGCCCGGCAAATACTCGAGCGTTTCGACATCAACACATTCGCCGAATAGTGGAGGAGATTCCGATGAACGCGCACCACCGTCTAGCCTTGACGCTCGCCTGCTCGCTGCTGGCCCTGCCCGCCGCCGCGGCAGACTATCCCAGCAAGTCGATCCGAATGCTCGTCGGCTTCCCGCCCGGCGGCAGCACCGACACGCTGGCGCGCCAGGTCGCGCTGGCCCTCGCTCCAGCGATCAAGCAGCAGATCATCGTCGACAACCGCCCGGGCGGAACCGGCATCGTGGCCGCGGAAACCACGGCGCGCGCCAATCCCGACGGCTACACGATCATGATGGCCACGGTCGCAACCCATGCGATCAACCCCGCGCTGTTCAGCAAAGTGCCGTTCAACGCGTCAAAGGACTTCTCCGCGGTGACGCTGGTGGCGAAGTATCCGCTGCTGCTTGCGATCAATCCGGCCCTGCCGGCCAAGTCGGTGCGCGATCTCGTCGAACTCGCCAAGGCCAAGCCGGGTACGGTGCGCTACTCGTCGTCAGGAAACGGATCGCCCGGCCACCTGTCGGCGGAGATGTTCCGCAACGCCTCGAAGACGGACTTGGTGCACGTACCCTACAAGGGCGGATCGCCCGCACTGACCGCGGTGATCTCCGGCGAATGCCAGATCAATTTCGGCACGCTACCCGGCATGATGCCTCACGCCAAGGCCAACCGCCTTCGGGCGCTCGCAGTAACCACCAGTACGCGCTCGCCGGCGCTGCCCGACGTACCCACGATCGCAGAGTCGGGCCTGCCGGGCTTCGACGTCAGTTCCTGGGCCGGCGTGGTCGTGCCCGCAGGCACGCCGAAACCGATCATCGCCACCCTGCACCAGAAGATCGTGGAAGTGATCAAGGAGCCGGGCCTCAACGCACGGCTATCCGCCGAGGGCGCGCCGCCGATCGGCAACACGCCGGAGGAATTCGGTAAGTTCATGCGCGAGGAATTGGTGAAGTGGGCGGCTGCCGTCAAGCAGTCGGGGGCTCGCATCGATTGAGCAGAACACCTCGGCGCTCAACCGCAGCGTCCGACCGGAATCGCCACGTGGCAAGTTTGCAACAAGGTGCAGGCGATTGGTGCGCAGCAACAGCCTGAGGATCCCCACGACCACGACTGGGTCTTCGATCGCGGCGATGATCTTCAGCTAGCTCACCACACGAACAGCGCTCGATGTCGAACACCCGCTTCAGCAACCGCGCACAGCTCATGCGTGGATTAGCTCGCAGGCTGCACGACCGCGGCCGCACCTTGGCATGCGGGGCGAGCACCCCGTGGAACCGGATCAGGTGCAGCCGCGGTTGCCGAGACCGGCATTGGACTGCCCATTCCCTGAGGCGGACCGCTTGATACGCCGTAAGCCGCGCCGCTGAAAAAGAACCGGCAACAAGGCACGACACCGGAGGGGTACAGGCGCTCCCTCACCCTTTTGCCTGTCGACCCGTAGCGGCATCCTCCACTTGCCGATTCTTCCCTGAACTGACCGAGGTCAATACGCCACTTTCGCATACAGGGAGAATTCGGCCTGACGCAGACAAGAAGTATCGAACCGATGGCACGCCAATTCGATTTCTCCACGCGATGCCTCGCCAGAGACATCTATGGATCTCGCGGTTCGACAGGTCGCTACGCACTCGCAGTGGCCGCAGTGGCGACGTCCCTGAGTTGCTGGTCGGCTGATTTCAGCGTGACGTCGGAAAGCGACGACGGAAGCGGCAGCGCCAACACCTTGAGCTGGGCGATCAGCGCAGTGAATCGTACCTCCGAGGAAAGCACGATCACGGTCGGCGGCAACATAACGACCTTGATCTTGACGGGTGCGTTGCCGGGACTCTCGCACCCCGTCACCGTTCGGACAAACGCCACGGCACTCTCGATCCTCGGCACCGCAAACGGTGTGGGTCCGCTTCTGGATCTGACGTCGACCTTCGCCCTCGACGCGAGGGTCAAGCTGCAAGCCTCTGCCGGCAGTGCGGGTGGGCCCGGCGTCTTTCTGGGGGGCGGCGGACAGGTCGGCGAACCCGGCAGTGTCGCACTCGGCGGTTCAGGCTTCATGCTCACGAGCGAGGGCACTGTCACCGGCGGCACAGGGGGTACCGGTGGCCCTGGACAAGGCGGCCCACTGTTCGGCGGGCCGGGCGGAGGGGGCGGACTTGGCGCTGTCGGCGGCAGCGCTATCTCGGCCACGAACTTCACTCTATGGAATCAGCCGGGAAGCGCGATTGTCGGCGGGCGCGGCGGCAATGGCGGAAACGCCGGCAGCGGCAGTTCCGGCTTCAATACCGGTGGCGACGGTGGCAGGGGTGGGCGTGGCGGCAACGGTGGCACCGCCGTGAACAGGAGCGGGTTCACCGTGTTGAATCAGCGTGGGGCGACGGTTGCCGGCGGCGACGCCGGCAACGGTTCGGCGGGCGGCGTCGCCGGCAGCGGATTGAACGTCAACGGCATCGACGGCGCCGGCGGCGACGGTGGCACCGGGGGCGACGGCATCCGCGGTTCCGGCTTCAGGCTCACGAACGCCGGCGAGATCCGGGGCGGCCGCGGCGGAACCGGCGGCAGCGGCAAAACAGCAGGCAATCCGGGTACCGGCGGCACCGGCATCGTGTCGACCGGGGATTCGATCATCCTCAACGCAGGTACGATCGCCGCTGGCACCGGACCGGGAGCTCCCGGCAATGCGGTCCAACTCTACGGCGGCACCAACCGGTTGATCATCGCGCCCGCTTCCTCCATTGTCGGCGCAGTATTGAGCAGCAGCGCTCCAGGGAGCGACACGCTCGTATTGGGGGTCCACCCGGACACCCCTGGACTCGGTAGCGAATTCAGCCTCGCACAGCTCGGCGTCCAGTTCAAGGGCTTTACGCGCTTCAGTAAGGAAGGCGCCAACAACTGGCAACTGCACGGAACCGGCGGCGCCCCGGGCGATGCGTGGACGGTCAGCGACGGCACGCTCAGTCTGGCGTCGAACGCTGCCCTGGTCGGGGATGTCGACGTATCTCCCTCCGCCTCAATGGCCGGAATGGCGGGCGCCCGAATCACGGGTCGCGTCGTCAGCCGCGGCGCGTTCGTGCTTGCCAGCTCCCCTTCCCCGGCAGGCGCATTCACGATCGTCGGCGACTTCCTGAACGGCGGCAGTCTGCGGCCCACAGTCGCAGCCGCGACGGATTTCGGCCGCCTCCGGGTGACCGGTCGGGCAACGCTGGGGGGATCGCTCGATGTCGAGGTACTCGGCACCTCCGTGCTCACGGGGGGCACCACGCTCTCCGGCGTGCTCCGTGCTGCAGAAGTGACAGGCACGTTCGCGTCCGTTCAGGACAATAGTGCCCTCTTCGATTTCGCCCCGGTCTATACGCCCACCGACGTGAGCCTGCTGGTAGTGCCCGCGTATAGCGCGCTCGATAGCGTCAACCGCAGCGCGAATCCGGCAGCACGCGGGGCCGCACATGTGTTCGACACCCTGCTTGCGGGCGGAACCCGTCTGGACCCCGACATGGATCGCGTCGTCGCCGCGCTCGGCGCCCTGAGCAGCATCGATGCGGTGTCCGGCGCAGTGACCCAAGCACTGCCGCTCCTCGGGGGCGCGCATGCATTGCTATTGATGGATACTCAACGTGCCATCGGTCAGTCGGTGCAGAGCCGTCAGGAGATCGTTACGCGGCGTGCGGCGCCGCACGATCTCGTCACGCATAAGCATCTGTGGTTGCAGACGTTCGGCTCGTGGACCGATCAGCACGATCGCAATGGCATCAGCGGTCATTCGGCGACAACTCGCGGTTTGGTGTTTGGTGCCGATACGCAGATCGGCGCAGGGTACCGGATGGGAATTGCGATCGCATATGCCCGCAGCGACATCGACAGCAATTCGAGCGCAGCAACCCAACGGGAGCGCGCGCGAAGCCACCATGTAATGCTCTACGGCTCCCGACGCGTCGCGGAGGATCTCGACGTCGATTTCGTGGCGAGCATGGGGCGACATAATGCGCGCGGGACGCGCGAGCTACCGTTCGTCGATCGGATCGCCTACTCGGATCATGATGGATGGAACGCGAACCTCCTGGGACGGGTCGGTCGTACATTTGCCCTCCGCGAACGCACGCTGTTCACCACATCACTATGGGCGGACTACTCGATCGTCGCCGACGAACGCTATTCCGAAACCGGCGCTGGTGCCCTCGATCTTGCTGTCGCCCCTGATCGTGTGCGACGCATGTTCGTCGGCGTCGACGGCAGGATCTCGCGCGAGTTTCACGAAGGGCTTACGCTGACGGCGGATCTGGGTGCGGCATATCGTGTGCACGGCGAGACCTCGGGCATGTCCGCGACCTTCGCCGGCGCGTCCCATTTGCTTTTTGCGACCCCAGGGGCGCTCCCCGGGCCCTGGATGGCCCGCACCGCGCTGAGTCTGATCCATCGCCCGAAGGACAAACTGGAGTTCATCGTCCGCTACGGGATCGACCTCAGGCATGGACTCACCAATCAGACCGCATCGGTGCGGCTGCGATGGATCTTCTAGAACCCGCTCAACCGGAGAGTTCAGCAACCGCGGTGCGAATCTGCCCGACTCCCGCCAGATCATCAAGATCTTGCCGGAACGCGTCTTCGAGCGCTGCGTGACGATGAACACGTGCGTGTGGCCGCCCGATGGCGCCGAGTTGCCGGTCGACCCAGTCGATTACCTCGGCTACGATCCATTGCCGCAAGGAACCTCGATTCCAGGCCTCCTTCGGGCGAAGCGCCGACAACTCGGATTGCACCAACGAGAGCTTGCCGTGAAGCTTGGAGTTGCCCCGTCGACCATCACCAATTGGGAACCGGAAGGGACGATCATGCCGCACCGGTTATCGGCACCTCATCGCCATGTTTCTCGGATTACCTGAGAAACATGCGCAAGAGGTGGATCGCCCAGGCGGCGCTGAATGCGAAGTTCAAACAGTCGGCAGGTGCGACCTATCGCTTGCAGGTTGCCAGAATCGACGTCGACCATGCCGAGGCACGGGGGCCATGCGCGGACAAGTCCGGGCGGGAGCGGGCGCTGTGCACCGACGAAGCCAAGGCTCATGACGTGTCGGCGAGGACGAACGCGAGGATTGAAAGCAAGACGGCCGAGGCGGGGAAGTGAAGCTGGCTATTGCCATACGAACATCACCCGCTCATGCCCTCGCGCCTTGATGTTGACGACTCGCTGCTTACCTACATCTGCGTGCTGCGCGAGCACGGTAAATGATCCCGCGGGCAGTTTGGCGAGCAGGAAAGGTCCGGCTGAGACGGTGTCTAGCACTGTCTTGCCGGTATGGTCCTTGATCGTCACCTTGACGTCGGACAAGTACTCGGCGCGGGGGACCGCCGTGCGCACGAACTCCAGTTCGAGCGGATAGTTCGGCGCCGCCTTCTTGATCGCAGCGGACTCATCCAGACCGATGCCTCCGGAAAGATAGGCGATGCTGCCTTGCATCTGCTCTTGCGGCAGGGGACTCTGCGACTGGGCGCTTGCCGGGATTCCAGCAAAGCTGCCCACAAGGGCGAGGGTCGATACCAGAATCGATAGCTTGTGCGGCATTTCATTTCTCCTAAGTCCGGGGCTCGCCCCGCTCGTTGACACTGACCGTCGATCCCGGTGGATTAGTCATCTGTACTCGATGCTCGACGCCGCGGAAGTTGTAGGTCACATCCCAGAATTCAGGACGCGCCTGGCTGGGCAGGTTCTCGCAACGTTGGATGTCCTGCGCCCGTGGTTGCTCGTTGCTGCCGCGACCAACGTTGGCGCCGACCGCGCCACCGGCGATCACACCGCCGACGGTGGCAATGTCCTGGCCTGATCCTCCGCCGACCTGATGTCCGAGAATTCCGCCGATGATGGCGCCGATCACCGTGCCGGGGATGTTCACGCCGCTCCGCTCCGAAGTGACTTCTTCACGCTCGATCCAGCAACGCTGCTCAGGTGTCGCCAAGACAGCCCGGACGGACGTGACGTTCGCCTCGTAGATCCGTTCGTTATTGCGACGGCGGTAATCCGGGGGAGAAACGGCTGACGGGGCATAGCGGTTGTCGTCGATATACGCGTGTCGATCGACTTCTCGCACTGATGAGACTCGATCGTTCAAACCCATCGATGCCAAGGAGGGGTAGGCTCCGGGTCGCAAGACCACGCATCGCCCCCGAAACCGGGCATCCTCGCAAACCTCCCATCGTTCGCCATGGACCTCGACGGACGATGCACGGTCATTGAATCCGAAGCGCTGAAAGTCCGCGACCTGTGTGCTCGTGGTGAACGAGCGGCCGTCGAAGCGGCGATTCTCGTAGAACGTGACTCTCGCCTCAGGTACCGCCGCGTAGCGTGTCTGATCGGTCAGTGCGCTGGCGCTGACACTGCGCACGGAGGATATGCGATCGTTCAGTCCTATCGCCGACAGCGAGGGGTAACTGCCGGGCCGCAGAATGACGCACCGACCTCGGTACTGAGCATCGTCGCAAACTTCCCACTGATTGCGTGCGACCACGACGGATGAGGCGCGGTCGTTGAATCCATGCTGTGCGAAATTGGCGACTGGCTCCTGCGTTGTGAAATGGCGACCGCCGTAACCCTCGTTCTCAAAGAACGATACTTGGGCGGTCGCGTGTGCCGAAAAGGCGAATGCGACTACCGCTGCTACTTTCATTACTGCTGCACTCGCACTCATAACTTGCCCAGAAGGACGAGGATGAGGACGATCACCAGGATCAACCCCACGCCACCCGTCGGAGCGTAGCCCCAGCTGCTGCTATGCGACCATGTAGGCAGCACGCCCACCAAGGCCAAGATTAGTACGATCAGTAGTATCGTTCCCAGGCTCATTGCAAATCTCCTCTGCATCTTTCGTTCGTACTGCAAAACCGCCACTCGCACATCGAGTGGTCTGGGTGCCTGGCGGACACGCGGCGGATTTCCGCTCGCGCTCCGACGAATGTGCTCGACTGTAGCGTCATAACTGCGGATTGACCGTGCGCGAGCGAACACAGTGGCGATGGCATACGTGCCTGATCACGGAGTCGCTTCTCCTGCGGGAACGAGTGCAATCACGCGTTCCGTTCGTTCAATCTTCGAAGGCGTGATCAGGTGGTCGCATGCCGTTGCGAGATTGTTGCCGCTTGGGAGCGCTTGCAGGAGCAAGAATCCTGTGAGTGCCAACCAGAAAGTCACTGGAGCCCCTTGTGCAGCCCGATCCCAGATGCTCGTTGGAACCACGATCTCGTTGTTCAACGATCGCTCCACTGCCGTCGACAGATTGAGCTTCATGAATCGCCTCATCCACGGGTCATCCTGCACGTCTGCAGGTGCTCGAGTCGGTTCGATAGCGCACGATGTGAAGTCCTTCATCGATGCTGGTCTCGACAGAATTGCGTTGTGTGGGCGGTCGCACAGAAATGCGGCAGCTTCCGAGTTGGCGTGGAATCCAAGTCCAGAAGGGACGCCGTGTAATGAATTGAGGTGAGCGATGGAAGCAGCACCAGCCGTCCACAGGGACCCATCGGGCCGCAGAGGCACAACGAGAGTTAGAGCTACGCTCACTGGACTGGCGGTGGCTGGAGGACTGGTGCTACTGCTCGCAGTGCCACTGCTCTTGACGCAGGAAGACCTCGCCAGAGAACTGGCAAGAGAGTCGTTGGCGATCGTCACGTTGCCCGTGGCACTCTGCATGCTGGCCGCGCTCGTGGCCGTCGCCGCGATCGACATCGCTTATGGCTTGGGTGTGGAGAGCCGGCAAGCGACCTGCGGAAGATCCTACGGCCTCTACGGTAGATCTGCGAGGCGTTTCGCGGACGGACCGGCCGCACGAGCCGCCACGTCGCAGCCTTCCCTCCCTGAGGATCGGTGACGCGCGACGCAGCCAAATTCTATCGTTCGGGCGGAATTGCACTCGCGGCGTCTGAACAGAATGCGGCCAGTTCGACAAGGACATGCTGGACGACTCGATTGGCCGCCACGACGCCGCCATAGGGGTCGTCGCTCGACGCGGGAGTTGAAGCATCGAACTCCTGCGATCGGATCACGCGGCGAGTCTTGTTGTCGATAAGGTGTGCACGCAGTGTGAAGTGAACGCGGCTCGGTTGCTGGCTGAAGTCGTGCTGCAGCCGAAGGATCTCGGTGTCGAGTCGAAGTTCGCCCAGTGCGGTACTCGGTGAGAGTACGACCACGCGGAAAGCCGAACTGCCTTGCAGCGCTGCCACGATCATAGGGGCGAGCATCTGCGCACCGAAGCCCTGTCCCAGGATGACGGCGTTGATCTCGTCGTTATGCAGGAAGCTGCGCCAGTCCAGGTTGGTCGATCCGACCGTGGACCATACGCCGTCGATCAAGGCAGTCTTCGAGTGCAGGAGCGCGTCGCGCCGCTCGTAGATCTGCACGCCCGCTGCCATGAGCTCGGCGTAGTAAGCGCGTCCTGCGTGGAAGACCAGCCAAGAATCGGTCTTGCCAGGCAGCAGGATCTTCACTTCCACACCGCGCCGGACCGCGTCCTTGAGTGCCGTGAGAAGCTGCGGGTCGGGGACGAAGTAGGCGTTGGTCAGGTAAACGCTGGATTCGGCGCTGTTGATCGCCGAGATCAGCGTCACGTAGATCAGATTGTAGGGATCGTCCGGCGAGCTGCCTATGGCGCGCACAACCTCGGTTCCCTTCGGGGCGAGTGGCGGGAAGTACTCGTTGGTGGGCAGGGGCGTGCCGTTCTGCTTACTCCAGGTCGCCAAGAACTGCTTCTGGAATTCCGCCACGACGGGACCTTCCATTTGCAGGTGAGTATCGCGCCAAGGCAGCGGCCCGGTCGGACGCTGGCGGGATTGCCTGCTGAAGGAGCTACCCGAGTAGACACTGCTGATATTGATGCCGCCGACGAAGGCTGTTGCACCGTCGACGATCAAGAGCTTGCGGTGATCGCGCTGATTGACCTCCCAGTCCTTACCTGCGGTCAGTGGGTTGACCGGATTGAACTCGAGGACATTGATCCCGCCGTCCGCGAGGCGTTTGAAGAACGTGGCTGGCGTGTTGATCGAGCCCACGCTGTCGTAGAGGAGATTCACGGCAACGCCTTGGGCCTGCTTCTCGATGAGCAAGTCCGCGAACCGATTTCCTACATCATCGTCCTCGATGATGTAGGTCTCCATGTTGATGTGGTTGGCAGCGTCGCGGATCGCCGCGAACATGCGCTGGTAGGTAGTCGGTCCATCTTGTAGGAGAAGAACCTTGTTTCCCACCACGAGCGGACTGCCTGTGATGCTCGATTCCACTGCCAGGTGGCGATCGAAGATGTGGGAGTCTTTGCCCCCGCGCTCAAGGCGTTCGAGGATCGCCTTGCTTTGTGCCGGACTGAGGGGGCCGTGCGCCCCGGCGAGTTGTACAGGGGGGGTGACGCGCCGAGCCATATCCGGCACGATGATCGGCAGGGATGTACACGCAGTAATGACGGCAAGCAGCGCAATGGCCAGGAGTCCGGAGCGTCTGCCCCGGACAAGCAAGGATTTCGTAATCTGACCCCACGTCGCCATTTCAACCCATGTGCTCAATCGTTCATTCTGCAGCGTATTAGGGTTCGCCTGTTCGCTTTGTGCGCCAGCGCACCGAGGCTCCTTTAGAACTCAAGTATGCGTTTGGCTTTAGGGAGGATTCGAAGATGATGAACATGGGTTACCACAGCCTGTGGGGTCTGCTGGTCCTCGCAGGGGATATCTGGGCAATCATCAATATCGTTCAAAGCTCGGCGTCCAACGAGAAGAAGCTGATATGGATCATCGCGGTGGTGCTGCTGCCGCTGCTCGGGCTGATCCTGTGGTTCTTTCTGGGACCGCGCAACGGTAAGGGCTAGGAGCCTGCCTATCTTTGACAGGCAAGTCCCGCGGGCCGACAGACTCTTGCTGCGGCGGGTTGTAGAACGACCGCCTGTGGTGTGCGGTTCCGAACAGATCGCCGCGTACCCTACATGTCTAATCGTCATGCAAACATTCCGACATCGAACGGAGCTGTGTTTCGACTTAGCCCTATGCTCGATGCGTGTCCTTGCCAATGCAATGAATGGAGTTTCCCGGTGAGACCTGGCGTAACAGCAATCACTATTTCCCTCGTCGCAGCGCTCGGCGCAGGCTGTGCAACCGAGCGGCAAACGCAAACCGCCATCGGCACGGGGGCCGGTGCCGCGACGGGTGCTGTCGTCGGCACAGCGATCGGCGGCAGCGGCCGAGGCACGGCGGTCGGCGCGGCCGTCGGGGCAGCAGCAGGGGCAGCCGCCGGATACAACTGGCAACTAATCAAGGAGAAGCTTGGCATCGCCACAAAGGATTCGGGCGTGCAGGTCTCCGAACAGAAGGATGGTTCGCTCAAAGTGAATGTGCCGGGTTCGGTGTCGTTTGCGAGCGGCAGTGCATCGATCGAACCCGGGCTCCATCCGACCCTCGACAAGATCGCGAGTACGTTGTCGGAGTATCCAGCCAGCACGATCACGGTGGTCGGTCACACCGATAGTGTGGGTGACAGCCAGGCCAATATGGATCTGTCCGGCAGGCGGGCATCCGCCGTGGCGGATTATCTCGTGCAGCGAGGCATACAGCGCAATCGGATTGTGGTCGAGAGGCGAGGCGAAAATGAACCCATTGCCGCCAACGACACGGACGCCGGGCGCGCCCAGAATCGCCGTGTGGAAATGCTGATCCGGCCGTCGGGATCTTGATATGCGCCATGCGTTGATCGTGCTGTGCACGGTGTTGTGGGCAGCGACATCCGCTGTTGCCCAGGTGAGCATTGGTATCACCATTCCCGGGATCAGCATTGGCATCAACGTCCCCGTGTATCCGGATCTCGTGCAGGTGCCCGGGTATCCGGTTTACTACGCTCCTAGGGCGAATGCGAACTACTTCTTCTTCGACGGCATGTACTGGGTGTACCAGGGAGATCACTGGTATGCGAGCTCTTGGTACAACGGGCCATGGGGGCGCGTGTCCCCCGAGGCGATCCCGTTGTTCGTTCTGCGCATCCCGGTACGCTACTATCGGGATCCGCCTGCGTACTTTCGTCGCTGGCAGGCGGACGCACCGCCGCGTTGGGGAGAGCATTGGGGCCGCGACTGGGAGGAGAAACGTCGCGGGTGGGATCAGTGGAACCGTAAAGCTGTTCCGCGACCCGCTCCGCTGCCCACCTACCAGCGGCAGTACTCGCACGATCGATACCCCCAGATCGACCAGCAACGATCGCTGCACAACCAGAGTTACCGCTACCAGCCACACGAACCGATCGTTCGACAGCATTACCAGGAGCAGGCCGCGCCGAGATCCTCTCAATCGCAGCGCCAGCCACAAGCGCAGGACGATGGGGGACGCAGGCGGGAGAACGATCGTTCCAGCACGCAGACCTCGCCATCGGGGCGTGATGGCGATCGCAGTTCGAACCAGCGGCAAGGGATCGAGCAGCAAACGGGTTCTGCCGGCGAAGGTCATCGTCAGCCTAAACCCGTGGCGCAGCAAGAGTCCGACCCGCGTAAGAACCAGCGCGAAGGCAGAGAGTCGACCGAGGAACAGGGACGCGGCCAGGGACAGGACAAGGGCCGTGACAAAGGCAAGGACACCGATCGAGGTCGCTGACGCGTTCGGACTGCAACGGCAGTGCGATGCCTTGCAGGCATCGCTGACCGTACGCTGCGGCCTGGCCTGGCCTGCCCGCGATGATCGCGCGGGTGGCGCACCGCGGGCCGTGCTGCCACGCTAAGGTAATTTCGCGACTAGTTCCTGCGCCGCGCGGCCTACAACCGTAGGCAATGGCAGTTGCCTCTCGGAAAACGTGTCGTACGAATAGTGCAGTTCCTGCGTCGCCTCCCATGCGACCGTTCCGTCCATGCTGTCCCAGAGCTGAAAGAACAGACGCACGCCTGCGGTCTTCGTCTCGACGATGCGAAAGCCGAACATTCCGAAGCGCTCCTTCGATGTTTGCCCGAAGCTCTGCACCTTGATCTGAGCGATGTAGCGAACCCCGATGACCGAGGCGACCTGGTGCAGTAGATCGCGTTTGAGCAAACCGGTATCACGGTAGTCGTTGTACATTCGACTGTAAGCATCGGCGAGCCCGGCCTTGTTGATGGCGCCCAGCGTCTGCGCGAGGGGGACGACGCGAACCCCCTTGCGCTCCTTCTGCATCACATCGGCAAACACCAGCGCGACTGCCTGTCGCTCCTCCTCCTGTCCGGTGGCCGCGGATGGGGTGATGAAGCCGATCCCGTATGCTTCGAGATCACCTTGCTGGAGTGAGATTCCACGATGCTCGAGGGTGGGGTAAATCTGCGCAGAAAAGCACCCACCGAGCATGAGCGAACTGAGTACCGCGACTGCGAAGGAATAGAGAGATTGTCCCAAGGCATGCCCCCTTTCTGATTGATCCCGGGCGAGCATGACCTAGCACTGCGTGGGGGCCTTGATGCATGTCAAATGGTCAGCGGTAGAGGCTACTGGGCTGACATGGGATTTCCCCCATGACATTACCTGCACGACATCCGCTCCCGTAGCGCCCGTAGCCCGGGATGAGCAAAGCGTATCCCGGGAATCGCGCATGCTGAGCCATCCCCGGGTTACGCGGCAGGTAAGCTAACTCCTCTTGCCGCCGAAGATAAAGAGCGCTCCGCCGATCACAATCGCCCCGATGCCTACCCAGAGGAGGATGTTGACGGTTTCCCTTTCCGTGACGGACAGTTCGATCGGTCCCAGCTTGGCCTGCTGGGTCTGGTGGGTGTAGCTGAAGCCACCGTATGCCAGCCCTAGTATGCCGGCGACTATCAGTGCGATTGCCGCTACTCTGATGGTATTCATTGCGTCTACTCCGATGCTGGTCGTTCGGCGCAGGAATGATGGGCACATAGCCCACCACTCGTTCTGCGTGAGCGCCTCCCTGTGCTCCTTGCACAACGGATCTGCCGCCTTGGCGCAAGGAACTGGGAGGCGCATCAACCTCGTGTCGCGCGTGCTGCCTGAAACGCTAATTCACGGAGGGCTTAGTTCCGTAAAAGGCGTGGATCTCTTTAGACCAGGACTGGTCCGCCATGTCGGGCCAATGAGCTTTGTCGAACCCGGGGGCGCTATTGAGGCGAGCCTTTTCCACGTTGAGCACAAAGCGCTTGTTCTTGGTGTCGAGCGCCAATGCACTCCATGGTACCGCGAACAGCTTCTCGCCCATCCCGAGAAATCCGCCGAACGACAATACCGCGTATCCTACTCGACCGGTACGCATGTCCAGCATGATTTCCTTGATCTCACCGAGATCATCCTCGGCAAGGTTGTAGACACTGTTTCCGACGAGCGTGTCGGCGCCCATCATTTCAGGGCCGGGACCGCGCCTGACATTGGGGCCGGGTCCGCTCGTGTAGTAGTCCTTGTACATTCCTAAGGTATCGCGATCTTCGTAGTTCATGGTCATCTCCAGTGATTCAGGCTATTCGTGCCTGGATTGATGGGACTGGCGGGAAGCATCATCGAGCAGCCATCGTTGCGAGTCGCCCCACGCCGACATTGCGCCGGAATCGAACCCGGCGCTTGAGAGAAGTGCGGCTCTGTTTCAATGGCCGTCTCGTGTATTCACGTTATGCCTCAACCGGGCTCCGGTCGGTGCGACAGCCCGCATAGAGCGACAGTCGTCGGGGGATGCACGAAAGAACAGCAGTTGGGTTGATTGAATCGCCGGGTACGCGTATCAGAGTCGCTGATAGTCACATTGTTTCGACATGCGATACCGCACTGCCCGAGCGCGGATAGCATTGGAGAGAAAGTCGCAGTGCGTGTGTCAGCGCACAGATAGGAACGGGCAACCTGTCGGATTATTCAATCGGGTGTTCTAACTCCTCCCTTTGTGAGCACTCGTTGTGTTCAGGCTCGAAATGGCACAGCCGTTTCGGGCCTGCTTGTTCGGGTGTCCAAGGTGGAGGCATCAATCTTTCATAGAAGAGGAATACATCATGAACTACTCGATTGTGTTTGCTTTGGCTCTGACGGCTGCAGCGCTGACTGGATGTGACCGACCGACCACCGTGGTAACGACGCCTGGACCTGCTGGACCTGCTGGTGCGACCGGGGCTGCGGGCGCACCGGCTGAGAAGGGTGCCTCAGGAAGCACCGGCGCGACCGGCGCTACAGGAGACACCGGCTCGACGGGGAGCTCCGGGGCAACCGGCGCAACCGGTGATGCGGGGTCGAAAGGGTACACCGGCTCGACGGGAGCAACTGGTGCAACGGGCGCTACAGGTTCCACAGGCTCTGCGGGTAACGAAGGGGCAAAGGGCGGACCCGGCAAGGGCGGCAGCACCGTAGTTGTGGTGCCGGCGTCCAGATAGCGCATTCGAATTCTTGTTTCGGCCGCCGGGGAGACCCGCGATTGCGGGTTCTCCCTTCTCGAAGCACGAGATTCGAGGCGTCGTGGTGCTCAGGAAGAAAGACTCTTATGCAGTATGCAATGCAGGTAAGAGCGGTGATGAAGTGTCCATTGGCGATTGCGGTTGCCGCCGTGTTCGCTGGCGGATGTACGGCTGTGGAGCGTGTGACACATCCATCGCGTTCACCGGTTCCAGCGAATCGGGTGGGGCCAGCGGGACTAAGATGGTCCGGCGGACACGGACAGACCACTCGTAGTAACCGGGGCGACGGCCACGCCGGCGCTGTACTACATCGATGACCCAATTTCGTTTTCTGGCTGTATGCGTCCTGCTGGTGGTCTGGAGGTCAGCCTTGGCGATTGACGAGCCCCGCTACGAGGTAATGCGGACTTATCCGGATTTCGAGGTGCGCCGGTACGAAGCCTATCTGGTGGCGGAAACGACTGTTCGCGCCGCCGCCGAGGAGGCCGGGAACCAAGGCTTTCGCGCCCTGGCCGGTTATATTTTTGGAGGCAACAAAGGGGCGCGAAAGATCGAAATGACCGCTCCTGTTGCGCAAGTGCCAACGAGAATTGCTATGACGGCGCCGGTGACGCAAAACGCGCGTGACGATGCCTACGTCATTCAGTTTGCGATGCCTTCAAAATGGACGCTAGAAACCCTACCGGAACCGATCGATTCGAGCATCACCCTGCGCGCCGTGCCGACGCGAACGATGGCAG
>JBIKKL010000278.1:0-6433 GCA_044360365.1 Burkholderiales bacterium
TCGAGGAAATCCCGCACGTTGTGGATCTCCACCGCCTGCGCCTTGGCAGGATTGAAGCCGTGCTCGCGCAGCCACTGTTCCGACGGATGATAGGCAAGACCGCGCGCGCCGTTCTCTCCGCCTTCCATCCAGATCGGTACCCGCTGCAGTCTGCGCAGCGGAAAGCGGTACACGGTGCGTTCGACATCGGCGAGCTTTCGATCCAGAAGCACCAACGCACGTCGAGTCATGGTCGATCGGGATTCGAGCAGTCGACGACTCACAACGACGGTCCAGCCGCGGATCTGCGTCTGCACGTAGGCCGCATCGTAGTCTTCGAACGTCAGCGAGATTTCCGCCGGGATATCGCTGCGAACCTTTTCCGCGGGGACGACCGCCGCGACTTGCGCATCGGTACGCGAACATGCGACGACGACCAAGGATAGCAACAGTGCCAGCAGCGCAAGGATCCGCATGGGGCATTTCTGTGGGAACACGAAAGGCCCGAGCATGAAGCGCCGCGGGGTCACGTCATGCCGGAAGATGAAGGCAATTCGGGATTCAATTCATATCCAGCCCCCCCTGCTACCCTGGGGACAACACGATCAGAACCGCTTCTGCACATCCTTGGCCGTATCGCGGATCACCTGCCCGCCGCGTTCCAGATCCTTGCCCGCCCCCTGGATGGTATTGCAGCCCGTCGACAGCAGCGCTGCCGCCGCGACGATCCCAGCCAGCCAACGATTGAACATCGCTCCAACCTCCCGTGGTTGGACTGCACGAATGCAGCCCGCAACATGCCGTGCGCCGATGGCGCATCGATGACGAGGCCGATTATAAGTTTGACCGCACAGCATGCGTCGAGACCCTGGGCCACCCTCGACCTCACGGTCCGACCTTGATGGCCGAGACCTGCACGACCTTCTTCCACTTGGCCACGTCGCTGCGAAGGATCTCCAGGAAGCGCTCGGGCGGGCCGCCCACGGGCTCCATCGAATCCCCTGCAAGCCGCTCGCGAAACTCCGACAGTTCGAGCAGTCTGTTGACCTCCTGGTTCCAGCGCATCACGATGTCGCGCGGCAACCCCTTGGGCCCGAGGATGGCCTGCCAGCTGTACGTCTCGTAGCCGGACAGCACTTCGGCGAAGGCGGGAATCTCCGGCATCGCACCCGTGCGCTTGAGGCTCGTCACGCCGATTCCGCGCAACCGCCCCCCTTTTACGTGGGGATACACGATCATCGGGCTGCCGCCGAAGAGTTGGATCTGGCCGCCGAGGACGTCATTGAGCGCCGGCCCCTGCCCCTTGTACGGTACGTGCGTCAACTTGATGCCCGCCGTCATGGCGAGAAACTCGGTCGCCAGATGCACGCTCCCGCCTGTGCCCGACGATCCATAGTTGAGCTTTCCGGGATGCGCCTTGGCGTGGGCGATGAGTTCCTGCGGACTCGCGATCCCCGCCGAAGGATGCGCCGCCATCAATTGCGGCGCCCGACCCAGCAGGATCACGGGCGTGATGTCGTTCACCGGATCGTAGGGCAACTTCAACGTCGCAGCGCTGGCACCATAGCTGCTCGATACCATGAGCATCGTGTAGCCATCGGGGGCCGCGCGGGCGCCTGCTTCGATCGCGATCATGCCGGCCGCCCCCGGGCGATTGTCGAGCACGATCGACTGCTTGAGGCTCGCGCTCAACCGAGGTCCCATCTGGCGCGCGAAGCCGTCGACAGGTCCGCCCGGGGGAAAGGGCAGGATCAGCCGTATGGGACGATTGGGATAGGGCTGGGCAGACGCGGGTAAAGCAATCGTCGCGCAGACGAGAGCTGCAGTTGCGACGAGACGCCCCGGCACAGACATGGATGCAAACATAGACACACTCCTCCTCGGCAGCGGACTGCGCGTGGTGCGCGCCGCCGTCATGCGAATCGTACCGATTGTAGCCATGCAACGCGCTGCGACGGCACTGAACGCCGCGCGCGCCACCGCCATGAAGTCCAGAAAATGGACCAGCACAGAACCGCGACGACACCCCGCCGCGTTCGATTACACTACGCGCCACCTAGTGTCCTGTGTCGGAGATTCTTGCCATAAAGCGCCGAGAATCGACGCCATACTTTGTCGGAAATCCTCGCCAGGTGTCCAACTTGGGCGCGGCTTCCTTCGCGTATGGCGCCGATTTCGGCACTTTTGCCACGCAAGGGATCGATGGTAGCGACTTGCGCTCATGCTACGAATCGCCGACACAGGACACTGGCACCGCTCAGGCATCCAGGAGAAAGAACCCATGAACGACGCCCCCCGCGACGTCCCGCTGCTGTTTTCGCCGCTCAAACTGCGCTCTGTCGTCGCGCGCAACCGCATCGTATGTTCACCGATGTGCCAGTACGTCTCCGACGACGGTGGCCCGGGCGAATGGCAACTGGTGAACTTCGGCCGCTTTGCGATGAGCGGCACCGGCATCATCTTCGGCGAGGAAACCGCGATCGAGCCACGCGGCCGCAAAACCCACCATTGCGCCGGCCTCTACAAGGACAGCCACATCAAGGACTACGCGCGCATCAACGACTTCATCCGTTCGCTCGGCTCGGTACCCGCCGTCCAGCTCGGGCACTGCGGTCGACGCGCCTCCGCGCACGGCCCATTGAAGGATCGCGCAGAACTCACCGACGACGATGCCCGCGGCGGGCTCAAGCCCTGGCAGGGACTCGCCCCCAGCGCGCTCCCGGCCAATCCCGGTGGCAACGTGCCGCGCGCGATGGACATGAACGACATCAAGCAACACCTGCTGGACTGGCGCGAGGCCACGCAGCGTTCCATCGATGCGGGCTACGACATCGTAGAGATCCACGGCGCCCATGGTTACCTGATCCATCAGTTCCTCTCGCCGGTATCGAACAAGCGCACTGATGAGTACGGCGGCAGTCTGGAAAACCGCATGCGCTTTGCGCTCGAAGTCGCCGAGGCCGTGCGCGAGGTTCTGCCGAACGACAAGCCGCTCTTCTTCCGCACCTCCGCCGTCGAAGGTCCGGGCGGAGAGTGGGGCATCGAGGACACGATCGCCCTTGCCCGGGCGCTCAAGGAGCGTGGCGTCGACGTCATCGATTGCTCTTCTGGCGGTATCAGCGGCGATGGCCCCATGCCTGCGATTCCGCGCGTACCGGGTTTTCAGGTAGGCTACGCCCGCGAGGTCAAGCAGAGGGTCGGCATCACGACGATGGCTGTCGGCCTGATCACCGAAGCGAAGCACGCCGAGGCGATCCTTCGCGAGGGTCAGGCGGATCTGATCGCCCTCGCCCGCGAACTGATGGACAACCCCAATTGGCCCCTGCAGGCCGCACGTGCATTGGGTTTCGAGGATCCCTTCGACCTCGTCCATGCCCGCGAAGCGCAGCGACTGCGCCTGCGCGAGCAGCATCGTCGCGACTACCGACCGGGCATGGAGATCAGCATTCCGTTCGGCCCGACGGACGAACGCCCCTATTCGTGGGAAACGCTGAAGACGGCAGAGCGCCGCTGATTCGACGAGGGCCTTACTTCGCAAGCGGCTGCGCGCTGCTCACGCGCAGTCGCTAATCGGTGTTCTCCTGCTTAGTTCTGCGATTGAATTCCCTCGCATCCGCGCCGGGCGCTCCATCTTCGCCAGCAGTGCACGGGCCGTAGCGCGTTCGCCCGAGGGTCTCGAAGGTGGCACTGCCGCCGTAGAGCGTCAGTGTCTGGATGCGGTTGCTATACCGCTCGCCCGACGTACTTGTCCCGTCGCGGTTGAGCTGTAGGGTTTGCCCGTCGACCACGACGATCGCCGATGCACCGTTGGACAATTTCGTCACGTCGATCGACTTCGCGTTCGGACAGCTGTAGACCACGCGCGATTGCTGATCCTGCGGTGTGACGACCACGGGGGCCGTCTGCAAACATCCACTGAGCAATCCCGTCGTTAGGCCGATCGCAGCAATCCGGGCACCGTAGCGACGCCCTTTTGAAAATTTCGCATCCATCGAATACTCCCCTGTTGGGTTCGAGGCAGCCGATACACCCGACTGCGTTTCGCATCACGTAGTGTGAGCCCGATCGGCATACAAGGCCAGTCGAAATTCCGTAATCCAACCGCGATCCGTTTGCGGCGCTCGGTGTGGCTTCCGTCCCCTTATTCCCGTAACACCTCCGACTGCGGGTCGTCGCCCTGCGGATACCAGTCGCAAACAAAACGCTAACGGAATTGAGGTAGCTTCCACCCTTTCTTCGCCGTATCCGCGTGCGTCTACCGATCGTACGATGACACTGTTTTCTTGGCGGAGCCCTCTCGCGCGCATCTCGCTCGCTGGCATTCGCCGGAGCCGTCATGTCGTCACTACCTGCCGTTGACTCCGACGCGAACACGAGCTGCGCAGAGTCGTCCATCCTCGACGAGCGTGGCATCCTCGCCGAAGAAGTCGCTCTGATACACCGCAACGCCGTGGCCTCGCAGCTGGTCGTGCTGATCGTCGCACCCGCGCTCGCGGCGGTGCTTTGGAACACGACTCGACCGTCCTGGGTGCTGGGCTGGCTCGCAGCCTTGATCGTCGTCACCGTAGCCCGCCTCCATGCCGCACGCCTGTACCGGCGGCTCCCTCAAGGCGGGATCGATCCCGATCGCTGGCGCACCGGCTTCGTTCTGGGCGCCTGCGCCTCCGGGGCTTTATGGGGCATCGCGGGATTGCTGATCACGCCGCAAGCCGACCTCGGCACGCAGTTCGTCGTCATTTTCACGCTCGCCGGAATGGTCACGGCCGCCGCCCCCGCCCTTGCGCCGCTGCCTGCATCGTTCAATCTGTTCGCGACACTGACATTGCTCCCGCTCGCCCTGAAGTTTCTCGACGAGCAGGACCAGACGCACGTCGTGCTCGGACTGCTGACGCTGCTCTACCTGATCGGCATGTCGGCCATCACCCGAGGTATCCACGCGACGCTGCGCACGAGCCTTGCACTGCGCAAGCAGAACCGCACGCTGGTCGATGTACTCACCCGCGCCAACACCGACGCCGACGACGTCAACAGGAAGCTGATGCTCGAGATCGCCGAGCATCGGCTGACCGAGCGCAATCTCGAAAAATCGCTGTCGGTCCTGCGTGCCACGCTCGAATCGACGCATGACGGCATCTGCGTCGTCGACCGCGCAGGCAACGTCGTGAGTCACAACCAGCGCTTCCTCGACATGTGGCGATTTTCGGCAGCCGTGATGGCCAAGGGCTCCGTAGAAGAGGCGATTGCAGCCATCCGGCCGAAGCTCGCCGATCCGGAAGCGTTCGTGCGCAGAACGCACGAACTCATCGCCGCGGACGATCTCGAAAGCCACGATGTCGTCGAGCTCACCGACGGACGCATCTTCGAACGCTTCTCGATGCCGCAGCGCATCGGCGGCAATACCGTCGGGCGCGTCTGCAGCTACCGCGACATCACCGAGCGTCTGCGCGCAGAGCACGACCTGGAATTCGTCGCCAATCACGACGCGCTCACCCGACTGCCCAACCGTTCGCTGTTCGCCCGTTCGCTCGCACAGGCGCTTGCACGCGCGCGCCGCCGCAGGAGCGGTCTTTCGATACTCTTCATCGACCTCGATCGCTTCAAGAACATCAACGATACCCTGGGGCACGACGCGGGTGACCTTCTGCTGTGTGAGATGGCGCAGCGCTTGCGGCGCTGTCTGCGCGAGACGGACACCGTGGCCCGTCTGGGCGGCGACGAATTCGTCGTCCTGGCCGAAGATGCGGCCGGAGCGGTGTCTGCCACGCAGGTGGCTCAGCGCATCCTCGATGCAGTCGCACTGCCGCATACACTCGACGGTCGCGAGTGCCACGTCACGGCGAGCATCGGCATCGCCGCCTACCCCGACGATGGACAGGACGCCGCCGCGCTGCTCAAACACGCCGACATCGCCATGTATCGGGCCAAGGAAAGAGGCAAGAACGCCTTCGAGTTCTATACCGCGACGCTCAACGAACACACCGTGGAACGCCTCGCGCTCGAAGCAAGCCTGCGACACGCCGTCGAGCGTGACGAACTTGTCCTGCACTATCAGCCGAAGATCGAACTCGCAACGCGTCGGATCGTGGGCGCAGAAGCCCTCGTGCGCTGGCGCCATCCGGAACTGGGTTTCGTGCCGCCAAACGCTTTCATTCCGCTCGCCGAAGAGACGGGTCTCATCGTGCCGATCGGCGAATGGGTCATGCGCACTGCATGCGCACAGGCGAAGCAGTGGGCCGACGCCGGACTGCCGCCCCTGCGCGTCGCCGTCAACATCTCGGCAAGGCAGTTCGCGCGCACCGAGCTGCCCGAATGCATCGATCGCGTCCTATCCGATACCGGGCTCGACCCGGATCTGTTCGAAGTCGAATTGACCGAGAGCATGACGATGACCCACGTCGATCGAGCGATCGAGACGATGGACGCGTTGAAGCGCCGCGGCATCCACATCGCCATC
>JBIKKL010000279.1:0-6424 GCA_044360365.1 Burkholderiales bacterium
ATCGGAAACGCAGCTGCGCATCCACGTCAGCAACGCTGCCAGGATGGCTTCGTGGCTATCCGGGTCGATCCGCAGGCTCTCGGGGCCATGCAGGATCGGGCGTCCTTCACCGTCGCGCGCTTCGAAGCCAAGGGTGTTTCCGATGCCCGAAAACGCGCCCCGCAATCGCAAGGGCCCCAACCGGAGCGGAGCCGCTTCGTAGAGGGCGAACTTGAGGCTGGACGAACCGGCGTTGATGACGAGGATCGACGAAGTCATGGGAATGTGTCCGGCGCATTGGCGGCCGGCTGCATGCAGAGTAGCATCGAGGACACCATAGCGATACGCTGGAAAAGGGGGTTCAGGTGTATACGATGCTGGTGGCGGTCGATGGTTCCGAGCATGCCGAGAACGCCGTGCGACACGCGGTGGACATGGCGCGTCGCATCGCGGATGCGCGCATCCTGCTAGTCAATGTCCAGCCGCCCGCCATGAGCGGTGAGGTAAGCAACCTGCTGACGGCCGAAGAGGTGGTTGCCCAGCACACGGCGGCAGGCAAGGCCGTACTCGCCGAAGCCGAGGCCGTGCTGGCCGCGAGCGGCGTGTCCTACGAGACGCAGATCGCAATAGGGCGGCCCGCGGAAAGCATCGTGGCAACTGCACAGCAGCGCGGTTGCGACGCGATAGTACTCGGTGCCAGCAGCCACGGGCGGGTGCATTCCATTGTGCTCGGTTCGGTCGCGTCGAAGGTGGCGCACATTGCCGAGGTGCCGGTCACCGTCGTCAAGTGAGTTCGGTCGGGCCGAAAGAGCTGCTGTTCGCCGGGCGAGGGCTGACCAAGGTCTATCAGGCCGGGGATCAGACCGTGCATGCGCTGCGCGGTGTGGACGTCGACATCTTTCGGGGCGAGTTCGTCGTGCTCCTCGGTCCCTCGGGTTCCGGCAAATCGACCCTGCTCAATATTCTGGGGGCGCTCGACGTTCCTTCCGCCGGGCAAGCGCGTTGGGGTGATCGCGACATCGCCCAGGCCGACGAGGCAGAGCGCACGCGATTTCGGCGCGAGCACGTGGGCTTCGTGTTCCAGTTCTACAACCTGATACCCAGTCTGACCGCCCGCGAGAACGTAACGCTCGTTACGGAACTGGCGGCCGATCCGATGAGTGCCGAGGAAGCGCTGCGTCGGGTGGGACTCGGCGAACGCATGGACCATTTCCCTGCGCAGTTGTCCGGGGGCGAGCAGCAGCGGGTCGCCATCGCACGGGCGATCGCGAAGCGCCCCGAAGTGCTGTTGTGCGACGAGCCGACCGGTGCGCTCGACTACGAGACGGGCAAGATCGTACTGAGGGTGATTGCGGACGTGAATCGCGATCTGGGCACCACCGCGGTCGTGATTACGCACAATGCGGTCATCGCGTCGATGGCGAACCGCGTCATCCGACTCGCGGACGGCCTTATCCATTCGGTGGTCGAGAACGAAGACCGGCTCGATGTCGAGGATTTGCGATGGTGAGCACGCTCGATCGCAAACTGCTGCGCGACCTGTGGCGAATGCGCGGGCAGGCGCTGACGATCGCCCTTGTGGTCGCATGCGGCATTGGCGGTTTCATTGCATCGCACTCGACGCATGATTCGCTCACTCGCGCTCGTGATCACTTTTACGAGATCGCCCAGTTTCCGCACTTGTTCGCAGAGTTGAAACGCGCGCCCAATGCGGTCGAGCGCGAGCTCGCGCGCATACCCGGCGTGGCCCAGGTGGCGACCCGTGTCCAGCAAGAAGTGCAACTCGACATTCCCGGCGTCGCGCAACCGGTCAGCGGTCGCATCATCGGTCTGTCGGCGGATCCGGGCGTCGGGATGGGGCGGCTCGTTCTGCGGCGGGGTCAATGGCTTGCGCGCAGCGGCTCCAACGAGGTGCTGGTCAACGAACGCTTCGCGCAGGCGCGCAATCTCGCCCCGGGCGACACGATATACGCGCTGCTCAACGGCAAACTGCAGCGGCTGGTGATCGCCGGCATCGTGTTGTCGGCCGAGTTCATCTACGCGACGCGTGGCGGCGGCCTGCCGGACGACGAATGGTACGCCGTCATGTGGATGGATGCGAAGCGGCTCGCCGCAGCATTCAACATGGAGGGCGGCTTCAATTCCGTCGTGTTGCGACGGGAGCCGGGCGCTTCGGAGCCGGCGCTGATTGCTTCGCTCGACCGGTTGCTCGAACCCTACGGCGCACGCGGGGCGAGCGGACGCTCCGAACAGATCTCTCACAAGATCGTCTCTCAGGAGATCGAGCAACAGCGGGTCATGGGTACATTGCTGCCTGCAGTCTTTCTCGCCGTGGCCGTGTTCATCCTCAATGTGGTGCTGCATCGGCAAGTCGCGGCTCAGCGCGAGCAGATCGCGGCACTGAAGGCTTTGGGTTACGAGGATCGCGCGATCGTCGCGCACTACCTCAAGCTCGTCGCCATCATCGTCGCGGCCGGCATTGGGATCGGGATCGCAATCGGCAGTTCCCTCGGCGGCTACATGACACGCATGTACGCGAGCTTCTTTCACTTTCCAGAGTTCAAGCACCAGATGCTGCCCTGGGTCATCCTGGCCGCTGGCGGCGCCAGTCTGCTCGGCGCCGTGATGGGCACGGTGCAGGCGATCCGTCGGGTCGTGGCGTTGCCGCCCGCCGAAGCGATGCGTCCGCCGGCACCGCCGAGCTTCCGTCCGACGTTGATCGAGCGCTGGGGTTTCGCGAACTGGACCACACCAGCCTTGCGTATGATCGTACGCAATCTCGAGCGTCGGCCGCTGCGATCGCTGTTCACGATTCTGGGCATCGCCGGGTCGGTGGCGATTCTGATTGCCGGTACCTTCTGGCGCGACGCAGTCGGTTACTTCGTGGATGTTCAGTTCAATCGTGTCGAGCCCGGCATGGTGACGCTTTCGTTCGTGGAGCCACTCGGTCCCGAGGTGAAGCAGGAAGTGGCAAGGCTTCCCGGCGTGCTTCATGCCGAGGCGAGCCGCACGGTGATCGTGAGGTTTCGTCACGAGCATCGTTCGCAACGGGGCGCTGTGGTCGGTCTCGCACCGGAGGATCGTCTGCGTCGGGCGATCGATGCCGAGCGGGGGGAACGGGCCCTGCCGCTCGAGGGATTGCTGATGAACGCGCGCCTGGCAGCCAAGCTCGATGTTCGTGCGGGCGAAGCGGTCTGGGTGGAAGTGCTCGAGGGCGAGCGCGCCATCCGGCGCGTTCGTGTAGCTGCGGTGTTTGACGAGTTGGTCGGCCTCAATGCCTATATGGATATCGCAGCGCTGGAGCGCATGACGGGCGAAGGTCCGCGTTACAACCTGGCTGCGCTGACGGTCGATGGCGAAGCGCACGAGCGGCTGATGGCGCAGATCAAGGCGTTGCCCAAGGTCGGGACCGCGATCGTCAAGAAAGCCCTGCTCGAGACGTTTCGCAATACCACCGCAAGGAACCTGCTTTTCTTCACCGGGGTTCTCACGGTGTTCGCAGCGACGATCGCGATAGGCATCGTGTATAACAGCGCGCGCATTTCGCTCGCCGAGCGGGCCTGGGAACTGGCGTCATTGCGAGTGCTGGGAATGACGCGCGCCGAGGTGTCGACGTTGTTTCTGGGTGAACTTGCCGTGATGCTGTTCGCCGGCATTCCGATAGGTTGCCTGTTCGGGTACGGCCTGTCGGCGCTGATCGTTTCGTTGACGCACGGTGAGGCGTTCAAGATTCCGCTGGTCATTCTGCCTGGTACGTATGCGCACGCGGCGTTGACCGTCGTCGCAGCCGGAGTGGCGAGTGCGCTCATCGTGCGCCACCGTATCGATCATCTGGATCTGGTCGCCGTGCTCAAGACGAGGGAATGACGTGAAGCTTCGCAGCAAGGTGTTCTGGGTGTTGGCCGTCGGCGCCTTCATTGGCTTCGTCGCTTGGGCACTGCGCCCGCAGCCGGTGTCGGTCGAGACGGTTGAAGTGACTCAAGGCACATTCGAGCAGACCGTCGACGAGGACGGCAAGACGAGGGTGCGCGATCGGTACTTGCTGGCAGCGCCGCTAGGCGGTCGAATAATGCGTGTTGGACTGAAGGCCGGCGATGCAATCGAGGCGGGCGAGGTGGTGACCACCATCGTGCCTCAGGTGCCTTCGCTGCAGGATGCTCGCACGGTGCGGGAACTCGAAGAGCGCGCCGCGGCGGTCGACGCGTCACGCATGCGCGCCGCCGCGATGGAAGAGCGCGCACGAAGCGGGTTGATGCAGGCACGTATTGATGCGGATCGAAACACGAAGCTTGCGCAGGAAGGATTCTTGTCGGCTGCAGGCCGGGAGCAGAGCGAGCTTGCTCTCCGGCTGCGCGAAAGGGAACTCGAGGCGGCGCGCTACGAGCGTGTTGCCGCCGAGCGTGAACTTGCACAAGCACGCGCGGCGTTGAGTCGGGTTCGGGACGAGCCGCAATCCGGCAGGCCGGCGGGCCGCGGCTTCGAAGTCCGTGCGCCGATCTCGGGTCGAGTATTGCGCGTCCTCCAGGAAAGCGCGGGGCCGGTGACGGTCGGGACGGGGCTGGTCGAGATCGCGGATGTCAGCCGGCTGGAGGCCGTCATCGACGTACTGTCCACGGAGGCGATTACCATTCCTGCGAACGCCGACGTCTACCTCGATACGGGGCTGTCGGGCGATGCGGTGAAGGGGCGTGTCCGGCGCATCGAACCCTCTGCGTTCACCAAGGTGTCGGCGCTCGGCGTCGAGGAGCAGCGTGTCAACGTCATCGTCGACTTCCTGGACCCGACGAAGGCCCAGGCGCTCGGCGACGGCTATCGGGTCGACGCGCGGATCGTCGTCTACCGTGCATCGGATGCCGTGCTCGTGCCGACCGGTGCCATTTTTCGCGATGGCCCCGGGTATGCCGTCTTTGTCATCGACGGGGGGCACGCACGGAAGCGATCGATCGATGTGCCCCGTCGCAATGCGCGTCAGGCTGTCGTGGTCAGTGGATTGAACTCCGGCGAGCGCGTCGTCGCGTTTCCGGGAGATACTGTGGCCGATGGCGTACGCGTCGAGGTGCGGGCACCCGCATCGAGATAGGCGGATCCATTCAACTTCGGAAGGGAGAATCCCGCGTTGGACATCATCAGTGTGGCAACGCTTTCGATGTTTGGTGCCGCAGCGGTGGGTGGAGTCGTCGGTTTCCTCGTGGGCCGATTCACGCAGTTCGAAATCGGCTTGATGGTCGGTTTGGCGATTTTCGGCGGCGTAACCCTGTACTTCGCGGGACGGTGCTTTCTCGATTATCGAGAGTTTGCCAATGCGGGTTCGAACGCCGTATGGGGCGAAGTCGTCGAGATTGTCGACAAGCCGAGCAACGAGAGCGGTTCGATCACGAGCCCCGCACCGATCATCCGCTTCACCGCGGCTGACGGAGTCACGCACACGATCGAAGGGCCGACTGCCGGAAGCGCCAAGGTGGGCGAGCACGTGACGGTGCTCGTCGATGCCGAACGTCCCGAGCGGTCGCGCATCGGCCAGGTTCATGAACTGCGTGGTGGCGCGATTGCCTTTATGCTGTTCGGCACATTCCCGATATCGTTTAACGTTGTGCTTCTCGCCGGCCTCATCGATGCGCGGCGAGCAGCCCATGCACCGCCGACGCGTGGGACCAGCCGCCGCTCGGCATCGGGGAGCGCAGCCTCGACGGCCAAGTCGACTGGAGCACGCAAAGGCACGGCGGTGCCAGCGTTTTCCCGCTGGACGATGCTGTTCATGGCCGCAATGGTGGCGTCGATCTCATGGATTGCGCTGCCCGGCGAGAACCTGCTGCTTCGATTCTCGCAAGGCTTCGGGGGAATCACTGCGGCGTTGGTCGCTTACGCGCTCGTCGGAGCGCGTATCGGGTTGACCTGGGTCGTGGGTCTGCTGATGCTCGCGCTCAACTTCGGGGTGTGGAGTTTCGCGCTTCATCTACTGAGCTGATCGACTGAGGGGCCTCGTCGTCAGCATACGGTAGCCGGGGGGGGGGCGAACGAGATCTCCGGTCGCTGCGGACTGGAGCCTGGGACGCGGTCTTCTAGATGGCTTTCAGATTGATTGCCGAAACGCGGCCGTCGCGTCCGCGTTCGAGTTCGAACGAAACCTGCTGCCGCTCGGACAAACTTGAAAGACCGGACCGCTCAACGGCGGAGATGTGTACGAACACATCCTTCGAGCCGTCCGAGGGTTGAATGAAGCCGAATCCTTTTGTGGTGTTGAAAAACTTGACGGTGCCGGTGGGCATTGCAGGTCTCCGAGTCTGATGCGGGCTAACCAGTGTTACACGGGGGATGTTTGTCGGCGTTCAGCGGGTCGAATGCTGTTGCAGCTTCGACTTCAATTTGGTGCGATCTTGCGTGAAACGCAGCGACCATTTAAGTATGCCCGCCACCCTATCGAAACGCAACGCCGTGATGCGGGCAT
>JBIKKL010000280.1:0-6417 GCA_044360365.1 Burkholderiales bacterium
ATCGCATCGAGAATTTGCGCTACCTGATCATCGAGACGGCGTTCTGCAACCGGGAACGCGAGCTCGCGATTGCATCGAAGCACCTGTGTCCGAGCATGCTCGCCGAGGAACTGGCAAAACTGACGCGCACTCCCGAGTTGTACATTACGCACCTCAAGCCGGGCGAGCTGGAACTCATCATGCACGAGATCGACGAATGCGCCGGGACGTACAACCCCAGAATGTTGCGCAATAACCAGGTATTCGATTTATGATGGCTGACAACCTGTCCGACCGGATTTCACGACGGCGACGGCAGTTCTTTTCGCGCAGGGGCCACGGCGCCCATGCCGCTGCGCATTTCCGGTCCACGATCACGTGCCGCGGTTTCGCCGAGGGATGAACCATGAGCAGCGTACTCGAGAGTAAACCCGCCTCCCAGGATGCTCTCCTGGCGGAAAAGCTTAATTTTTCCCGAAACTTGCAGGCGGTTACGAACAAGATTCACGCGACGAGCAATATCGACGAGATCATGCTCGAGCTCGTTCAGGATATCTGCTTGCTGTTCCAGGCCGACCGTCTGACGCTCTATACCCTCTCGGAAGACAAGCAGTCCATCATCTCCAAGGTGAAGCTGGGGCTGAATCAGTTCAAGGATCTCAAGCTGCCGATCAGCGAGCAAAGCATCGCCGGTTATTGTGCGACGCACAAGCGCGTGATCAACATCCGCGATGTGTACGACGACCAGGAACTGAAGAGCTACAGCCCGCAACTCAATTTCCTGAAGGAAGTCGACAAGCGCACCGGCTATCGAACCAAACAGATGCTCGTCGCGCCCATCATCGACAGTACGAACAAGGAATTGATGGGCGTCATTCAGATCATCAACACGAAGAGCGGTACTCCGTTCTCGGTCATGATCGAGGAAGGTGTCACGCATCTCGCGGAAACGCTGGCCATCGCGTTTCGTCAGCGAGGCAAGGGACAGCAGCTCGTCCGCGGCAAATACGATGCCCTGGTCACGAACGCGGTGATCTCCGCCGAGGAACTTGAACTCGCCACCCGCTCTGCGCGACGCAAGAATCTCGAAGTCGAAACCGTGCTGCTCGACGAGTTCCAGGTCAAGCCGACTGCATTGGGTGAAGCATTGAGCGCCTTTTTCGGCGTCCCCTACGAGCCGTTCAAGGCCGATCGGGTCAAGCCGCTCGACTTGCTGCGCAATCTCAAGCGCGATTTCTGCGAATCGAGCGGTTGGGTGCCTGTGGATGAAGACGCCAAGGAGGGGCTCATCATCGTCACCACCGACCCGGAAAAAATCAAGAGTTCGAGGGTCGTCAACAACGTCTTTCCGAAGTCCAGGATCGTCTACAAAGTCTGTTCGCTGCGCGAGTTCGCGTCTGCGCTCGACCAGCTCTTCGGCGTGGAGACCGATCTCGGCGGCTCCATCGACGACATGCTCGGTGGGATGACCGACGAGATCGAGATCGAAGACGGCGGTTCGGTCAACGACGACACCGTCAACGCGGCCAACGACAATGAACTGGTGAAGCTGGTCAACAAGGTCATCATGGATGCCTATAGCCAGGGCGCCTCGGACATCCACATCGAACCTTATCCCGGAAAGCAGAAGACAGAGATCCGCTTTCGCCGCGATGGCTCGCTTCAACCCTACATCTCCGTTCCGGCGAGCTACCGCAGCGCCATCGCTGCACGGCTCAAGATCATGTGCGACCTCGACATCGCCGAGCGCCGCAGGCCGCAGGACGGCAAGATCAAGTTCAAGAAGTACGGCCCGCTCGATATCGAGCTGCGGGTGGCGACGATTCCCACGCAAGGCGGCGTGGAAGATATCGTCATGCGTATTCTTGCCGCTGGTGAACCCATCCCGCTCGACAAGCTCGGGCTGTCGGCGCGCAACATCGAACGCCTGAAGTTCGCGATCGAAAAGCCCTACGGCCTGTTCTTCGTCTGCGGACCCACGGGTTCGGGCAAGACGACCTCCCTGCACTCGGTGCTCGGCTATCTCAACACCCCCGATACCAAGATCTGGACCGCCGAAGATCCCGTCGAAATCACACAGCGCGGGTTGCGTCAGGTTCAGATGAATCCGAAAGCGGGCCTGACCTTCGCCGTGGCCATGAAGGCGTTTCTGCGAGCCGACCCCGACATCATCATGGTCGGCGAAATGCGGGACAAGGAAACCACCTCGACAGGCATCGAAGCTTCCCTCACGGGCCACCTTGTGTTCGCGACCCTGCACACCAACAGTGCGCCGGAATCGATCATCCGTCTGCTCGACATGGGCATGGACCCCTTCAACTTCGCCGATGCACTGCTCGGGGTGCTGGCTCAGCGCCTGGCCAAGCGTCTGTGCGGGAAGTGCAAGAAGCCGCACGTTGCCACGGCCGAAGAAGTGCAGGCCCTGATGGAGGAGTTCGCGACGGAACTGGCCCATACCTCGTCGTGGAAGGACGATCCCCAGGGTCGCCGCGACGAGCTGCTGCAGGAGTGGATGAAGAATTTCGGCAACGACAAGGGCGAGATCACCTTGTATGAGGCCGTGGGTTGCGAGGTTTGCGGCGGTACCGGATACAAGGGACGTGTCGGCCTGCATGAACTGCTCCTGGGTACGGATGCCGTCAAGAAGAACATCCAGGAACATGCTCGCGTGGCCGAGATGATTGCGACTGCCCTTGAAGACGGAATGCGCACGCTCAAGCAGGACGGCATCGAGAAGGTCCTGCAGGGCATCACCGACATCAAGCAGGTTCGCGCGGTCTGTATCAAGTAGGACGAAACCAACCGCCATGCACGCGTCGGACGGCGACGATCCGCTCAAGCGGCTCGAAGAGCTAAACAGCATCGGGGTATCCCTCTCCAAGGAGAAGGACATCACCCGACTGCTGGAGAAGATACTGATTGCCGCCAAGACCATCACCCATGCCGATGGCGGTACCCTCTATCGCATCAACGACGAGGGCAACTGCCAGTTCGAGATCATGCGCACCGACTCGCTCAATATCGCGATGGGCGGGACGACCGGGGTGGCGATTCCTTTCTACCCCATTCATCTCATCGGCAGGGAAGGCCTGCCGAACAATTCGATGGTGGTCGCGTACTCGGTACTGCACGATCGGACCGTCAACATTCCCGATGCGTACGCGGCCGAAGGTTTCGACTTCTCCGGCACCAAGAACTTCGACAAGAAGACGGGGTATCGATCGAAGTCCTTCCTGACGGTGCCGATGAAGAATCACGAGAACGAAATCATCGGCGTGCTGCAGCTCATCAACGCACAGGATCGAAACACCGGCGAGATCATTCCCTTCTCGGCGGCGGATCAGAGTCTCGCCGAATCGCTCGCTTCGCAGGCGGCGATCGCGCTCACGACACGGCTGTTGATCAACCAGCTCGAAGACCTCTTCGAAGCCTTCATCAACCTCATCAACACCGCGATCGACGACAAATCCCCGTACACCGGCGGACACTGTCAGCGCGTTCCCGTGCTGACGATGATGCTCGCCGAAGCGGCGATACGAACGCGAACCGGGCCGCTGCGCGACTTCATGCTGGACGAGCACGCACTCTACGAGCTGAAGCTCGCGGGCTTGCTCCATGATTGCGGCAAGGTGACGACGCCGGTACACATCGTCGACAAAGCCACGAAGCTGCAAACCATCTTCGATCGGATCGATCTGATCGACACCCGCTTCGAGGTGGTCAAGCGCGAAGCCGAGGTCGAGATGCTGCAGGCGAAACTGCGGCTGCTCGGCGAGAACCCGACAGCGGACGCATCGGGACTGGAGACGGAGTTCAAGCAGAAGCTCGCCGCTCTGGACGACGACCGAAATTTCCTGCGCCGCGCGAACATCGGCGGCGAATTCATGACCCAGGATCAAATCGAACGCATCCAGCGGATCGCTCGCCAGACGTGGGTCAACGAGGACGGCGATCGGGTGCCGTTCCTGAGCGACGACGAGGTCTACAACCTATCGATCGTTCGGGGCACTCTTACGCGCGAGGACAGGCAGATCATCAACAACCACGTCGCGATGACGTACAAGATGCTCTCGGCGCTGCCGTGGCCGAAGCATCTTCGCGGCGTGCCGGAAATCGCCGCAAGCCACCACGAGCGGCTCGACGGCAAGGGTTACCATCGCGGGCTCACGGCCGAGAAAATGCCGCTCCAGGCCCGCATCGTCGCCATAGCGGATATCTTCGAAGCGCTGACGGCCAAGGATCGGCCCTACAAGCCGGGCAAGACATTGACCGAATCGCTGGAGATCCTCGGTCGCATGGCGCAGGAGAATCACGTCGATCTGAACCTGTTCGACGTCTTCATCCGCGAGAAGGTGTACTTGAAATATGCCGAACAATTCCTCGACCCGGCGCAGATCAACCGTGTCGACGAGACCGAGATTCCAGGCTACTCACCGTGAACCGGTGGGGTTACTTGCTGTCCGCCGCCGTGGTCGCTGCGTTCTTGCGGGTGATGTAGACGATCAAGCCCTCGGTGGCCATTTCGACGAAGGGCTTGCTGTAGCCCTTGTCGGTCAGTTCCCAGCGGAACGTATTGCCCAGACGCGCCTTGCGGTACACGCCGAGGTGCTTTTCACGTTTGAACTCGATCGCCTTGTCGTAGGCGTCCTCCAGAATGCGTGCGATCCGGTTCTGCGAAATTTTCTTCTCTTTGGACTGATCGAGCGCAGGAGGGTAGCGGCGGGAGATCTCCGTGGCGAGCGATTTGGCGAACTCGTCCACATCCTTGCTGGAAAATCGGTCGAACAAACCCATCGTAGATACTCCTTGGAGCCGAGTTGCGACGCGTCCGAGGCATTGTATCGCAAGCCCCGCCGGCAACCGGCGGATCCGCATCGCATACGACTGCGCGGGTAGACTCGATCGCATCATGCGGATGAGTGTAACGATGACCGTCGCCGCTTGCGGCTCGGAATAGAGGGGTGTTTTCAAGCTGCTTTGCGCTTCGTTCGGCGCACCGACGCTTTCGAATAGGGACCATGGCGGATTCGTCTTCCCCGTCATGCCGCGCCGTGATCGGGTGTATCGTGGGTGCGGCACGTGTGACATTTCGCGTGTTATCGCGGGATCGTGTCATCGCAACGAATGTTGCCAGCAGTCCCAATTCTCGGCAGAGTTCACCCATGATGTTACGGTTGTGCGTGATGTTGCCCGCTAGTGTCGCGGCCCCGAGGGGGCGTCGCACGTCCTGCGCTCGCCGTACGCCCGACGAGTGCGTTGCATCGCATTCGGGAGATTGACGTGCTCGGTCGGCTTTTTCGCGCTGCCTTCTCGCACCGGTCCTCGTCCGTCGCCATCGAACCGACGCCCGAACACGAGCGGCTGATGGCCCGTATCGTGGCGACGGCGCAGGCGTCCGGGACGCAGGACCTCGCGGCGCTTCTCGATGCACTGGATCGCACTCAACCGAAATCCGCGGCTGCCCATCGGTACGTCGGCAGTCATCTCGGCCGTCTCGGTCTGCTCCATCCGGCTCGGGCTCAGCTCGAAGCCGCCGCTGCGATCGACCCCGATCATCCCGGTACCTGGACCGATCTCGGCAACGTGCATCGTATCGAGGGACGCAACGAAGAGGCCGCTGCCTGCTATCGCCGGGCGTTGGTCATTTCACCGGACGCCGAAGACGCGCAGCTTGGCGCGGCCGCATGCGACAGTGCGGCCGGGCGCACCGAGGCCGCCGTCGAACGTCTGCGCGGCTGTGTGCGCGCGAATCCTTCACCCGCGGTCGTGCAGGCGCTGGTGGAACTGCTCGATCGTTTGCAGCGTTACGACGATGCAAAGGAACTTTGCGTCGAAGTTCTCGCGCGCCATCCCCATCACGGTGCAGCGCAGGCGGCGTTGGGCTTTCTTCTGTTGAAGCGTGAACTGAAGCCCGAAGAGGCGCTGGCATGCTTCGAACGTGCCGTGGCGAACGGCTACCGCGAGGCTTCCCTGTGGTCGAATCGAGGCATCGCGCTGCAGGACCTCGGTCGGCTGGATGAGGCGTTGGCGAGCTATGACGAAGCGCTGGCGCTCGCGCCGGATCACAGACTGGCTCGGTTTCATCGCTCGTTGGCACGCCTCATGAAGGGCGAATTTGCCGAAGCCTGGGGCGATTACGAGCTGCGTCTCGTGAGCAGCGATCGGCAGTTGCCGCCTTGCGAGCTTCCGGTCTGGAACGGCGAACCAACCCGCGACGAACTTCTCGTGTATGGCGAACAGGGGATCGGCGACGAGATCATGTTCGCGTCGTGCGTGCCGGATCTCCTGGCTATCTGTCCGCGTTTGACGATCGTGTGCAGCCCGAAACTCGTGTCGCTCGTCCGGCGCTCGTTTCCCGCAGCGCGCGTCCTCGATGCTGCGCAGGCGAAGGTGCTTGCTTCACAAGGAAGGACAGTCTGGAAGCAGATGATTGCAATA